>JBBQIP010000037.1:0-16571 GCA_038325045.1 Sphingomonadales bacterium | reverse complement strand
GCATTGGCCAGTGGCCCGAACGGCAGGAAGCCGGCCCCCGCCGGCTCGTTCAGCGTGGAAAGATTGGCATAGCTATAGCCATCGAAGGACTGCACCGCATCCAGCTTTGCACGCAGCGCGGTCAACGCCCGGTCGGTCTCGAAGATGATCGGCCGGCCGTCCGGGTCGGGCTCGCTGGTCGCCACCTGGGCAAGTGCTGGCACATTCACGCTGGTGGCCGCAAAACCGGCCAGTACCGGAAACGCGAGCATGGTGGTGGCAGACCGCGCCGGGCGCAGCTCGATACCGATAAGCTCCATGAACTTCAGATAGTTGAGCTTGGGTGTCAGGTTCATCCGGTAGATCAGCATCTCGCTCATCCACGCGAACAGCTCGACCAGCGCAAAGCCCGGGTCGCCGGGGTTGAAGTCGGTCCATTCGGGCGTGTAGCGCGGAATCCGGGCGCGCGCTTCGGCCACGATATCCTCGAACCGGCGGTTGTCGATTACCGGAAAATGCTGTGCCAGAGGCATGGCTACACCCCTTCGCGAATGAAATAGGGGTAGACGAGGCTGGCCACCGAGTTGTTCTCATGCACCCGGTAATCCACCCGGATCAGCACCTGCCCGCTCGCCACCGGCCCGGTTTCCACCACCACATCGAGCACCGCCACCCGCGGCTCCTGCTCGGAAAGCGCGCGCCGCGCGGCATCGGCAAGGGCGGCAGTGGCGCTGTCATTGTCTGGCGCAAACACCATGTCGTGAATCCGGCAGCCATGGCCGGGCCGCATCACCCGCTCCCCGGTTGCGGTCGCAAGTATCAGCCAGATCGCCTGCTCGATCTTGGCCTCGGCGCGCGCGGTGGCCAGCTTGCCCTGCGCGGTCACCCGCAGCGGGAAAGCCAGCCCCTCGCCCAGAAAGGCGCGGCCACGGGCAAAGCTGGCGGGCGCGCTGCTCATACCGGCACCGCCTCGGCAATGGCTTCGAGCGTGGTGGCGGCGGTCTCGATGGTTTCGAGCATCGTCTTCAGCCCGTCGAGCGAGCCATCGGAGGCGAATGGACCGATCGAGGCATCGATGCCGGCAATCGAGAGGAACGGCTTGGCCAGATCGAGGATGATCATCACCGGCTCCAGCGCCACCATGGTGCCCTCCATCGCCAGATCGGCATTTTCCTTTGCGCATTCCAGCTGCGCCTGCAGCGCGTCATTGCCGTTCATCCCGGCGGTGGCGAATTCCAGCTCCAGCCCGTCGAGGATTTCGACGGCGCTAAGCAATGCGCCCGCCGCGCAGCGCAGCATCTTCGCCAGCATCAGCAGCAAGTCCTTGATGAAGGGGAACATCGCAACCGGCGTGGGCATGGCGATGCACGGTGCCAGATCGACCGCCGCATCCGCCACCTTCACCACGAAACTGGGGATGGAGGTGGGCGAGAGGTTGGTGATCCCGTCGATCAGGATGCCCAAGAACTTCAGCACCTTCAAAAGGCATTCCATGCTGGCCATCATCGGCGCCAGCTGCAGCGCGATGTTGAGGTTCATCGAGCAATCGTCGGGAATGCCCTTGGTAATGTCGGCCATGCCCTTGATGGTGCCGCCGGTGGGCAGCCTGATCTGCGGCAGGCTGGGCTTGGGCAGCCGTAAATCCACGCACGGCGGCGGGGTAAGCGCCCTGGTGATGCTTTCGGGAAGCTCGATGTCGATGGTCGCCATCTCGCCTCCTCAGATCGGGTTGCTGTTGGGGGTGACAGTGCGCATCCAGCCCGGGCCGCGCAGCAGGATCGAGCTGGCTTCCATCACCAGCGTGCCCACGGTGGTGATGGTGATGAGGCCGTTGGAGAGCGCGATGGTGTTGCCGTGCCCGTCCTCGATCACCAGCGCCCCCATGTCGCCGGCATTAGGGGTGGAATCGATAAAGCGGATGGTATGGCCATTCACCGAGCGCAGCATCCGCTGGCGATGGTCGGGCGAGGGCGCCGGGCCGGGCTGGTTCCAGGTTGCGCCCAGCACCACCCCTTGCGCAAAGTCGCCCTGCAGAAAGCCTACGATCACTTCGTCGCCCACCTCGGGCATCCAGAACACGCCGCGGTCACCGCCGCCGCCGGGCGCCACCATCGATATCCAGTCGCTCACCAGCGTCGCATCGAGCCATGGGTAGCGCACCCGCACCCTGCCGGTGCGCTCGGGGTCGGCATTGTCCACCACCAGCGCCAGCACCAGGCCGGGCATTGCTCCAGGGCGCATGCCGGTCATGCGCCGGCTCCGGAAAAATCCTCACGGCGGCACTCGAACTGGGTAGTGTAGCCCTGCTCGCCGATGCTGTGGACGGTGCGGGTCACCAGATATTCGCCCGAAAGCCGGCTGCCCACGCCGGCTATCATCACCTTGGTGCCCGATTTCAGCTCGGGCAGGCCGATGGTGGTGCCCTTGGCCTTCACCATATTGGCGTTGGTATCGCGCAGAATCGCAATCGCCCGCGCCCGCGCATCGGCCTGGCTGAACACCGGCAGGTCCACTCGCGTTTCCTCGCGCGGGTCGCATTCCACCAGCATCTCCTGCAAATTGGCGTTCATCCGCCGCAATTCCGGGTCATCAAAGCTCACCCGCTCCTCGATCACCCGCTGGCGGCGACGGTCCCAGCCGGTAACGGTTACCGATTTGAACTGGCCGGCGGTGGTGAGCGTGGGCTTGAAGTCGATAAGCGTGCGGCCCCAGTCGAGCCGGTAATTGACCGGCGCCCGCGCGTTCAGCCCCGGCCCGAAGCGCAGCCGCGCCGGCCGGCCGCTCGCCTCGTCCCACTCCAGTACATTGAATTCATAGCCATGCTGGCGGGCGAGGTTGAGCAGAAAGTCCACATCGGTCTGGTTCGCCTGCGCCACGAACGGAATTTCGGCCTCGGCTGCCAGCGCTGCATCATCAATCTCGATAGGCAGCGGAAAGCGCGGCGAGCCGGCATCGGACAAGGTGCCGATGTTGCGGGCAATCCAGCTCGGCTTGCGGTTCTCCCAGGCAGTGGAAAACCGCTTGCGGCGCAGCTGGTGCAGCACGTTCAGCCCGCGAACGCTCAGCACCGGCGCGCCCGAGCTCGGAAAGTTCGGCTCCATGGTGGTGAAATTGCCCACCATCATCGGCAGCAGCCGGTCGGCATAGCCCATCGATACCGAAACCGATTTTCGGCAGGGCTCGAACAAGGTGGTGATGTTGCCCGGCACCAGCTCGTCGGCGGTCTCCGAGCCGATGTACTTGCAGGCACCCCGGTCCGGGTCCCAATTGTTCACCACCAGCTCGAACTGGTCGATCTCGGTCAGGCTGTCGCGGTAGGTGAATTCGGAAATATCGCGCAGCACATTGCCGGGCAGGCCGGCGCCCTCCACCCGCAGCTCATAGGCTGGCACATAGAAATCCCGGTTCTCGGGCCGCCGCGATTCCGTGACGATGGGCGCAAAAACCGTCATCTGCGCACGCCTGCCGCCGCAGCACCGCTTTCGATGCGCGGAACCCTGATGCCGGTTCCCGGTACCAGCCGGCGCGGGTCCTCGATGCCGTTATCGGCCGCGATCCGCCGCCACTCGCTGGGCCTCGAATAATAATCACCCGCCAGGCTCGCCAGCGTTTCGCCATTCCGCAGCACATGGCCGTGCGTGCGGTCGGGCGAGGAGAGGTTCAGCTGCTCCAGCTGCTGCGAAAGGGTCAGATATTCGCGGATCGACAAGTTCACCTTGGCGCGCAGCGGCACCCCCGAACGGCTCCAGAAAGTGAAGTTCTGGCGCACGTTCACCACAATGCCGGTAAAGCTCCGGCGCTTCTGCCCGGCCTGGCGCGTGGGCAGGTCGCTGCCGGGAAAATGATCGCCCCAGAAAAACGTCACCAGCGGCGGCGCATGGCCGGTCGGCTCGATCCGGCTGAGCGAATACACAAGGTCGGTGAGCTTGGTCACGCTCTCCGCCTTCGCCCCGGTGCCCTTGTCGGAAGTGTCGAAAAACAGCTCCAGGCTCAGCATCTCCGCCTCGCCGCGCACAAATTGCTGGAGCGGCGAAGTGAGCCCGGGAATGTTGATCTCGGCAAATTGCGAGGCCTTCTCCAAGGTCATCTCGGTCGGATTGAACTGGCACGGAATCTTGTCGCCGGGGCCGTTCTTCCAGATTGGCTGCAGATAGGCCTGGCCGGGCTTGGGCGCTGTCATGCCATGCCCCCCCAGGCTGCGCCGCCGCCGGCGGGGCCGGAAAGCCCGCCGCGCCCGTCATCCTCGATCCGCGTCTCGGCGCAGCGCCGCCGTTCGGTTGCTGCTGCCACCTGGCTGGCCTCCAGCACCGCGCGGGTGATTGCCGCCAGCATCGCCGGGTCGGCCAGCCCGCGCCCATCGAGCATCTTCACCGAGGCAGTGACTTCGTTGATGATGACATCCATCCCCGCCTCCTCAAAAAAGCGCGTCGGCAACGGCGCCGATTGCCTCGCCAAGCTCGCCGCCGCCCTTCACCCGCCGGATGCCTTCATGGGCAATCTCGATCGCCTCCACCGCCACCTGCGAGCGCCCGGCATCGAGGCTCGGCCCGGTCCAGCGCAGCGGCAGCCCGCGCCGGAACGACCAGGTGATCTTGGGCTCGCGCTTTTCGTTCAGCAGAACGATGATCCCGTCCTTGCGAACGCCCTTGCCGTCGAGAAATCCCTCGTACCATTTCCACAGGTCGCTGCCGTCGGTGGGGTCGCGCTTGGCAATCAGCCCGCGCTTCAAAACCAGATTGGCCCAGCGCACCCGGCCGGCAAACTTCAGCACATGGTCGTTGGTGCCGCCGGCCTGATATTCCTCCACCTCCATGGTCATCTCCAGCCCGGAGATTTCGGAAAACGCCGCCAAAGTGCGCAGGCCCGAGGTGGAAAGGACGATGCTGCCCATGCCCACGCCGTCATCATTCTTGCTGTCCAGCAGCGAGACCTGGAAGTTGTAGCCCATCAGCGGGTCGCGGCGCTGGTAGCGGGGCATCAGGCGTCTCCCCCCAGCAGCGGCCGCTCGAAGCCGCCATCTTCCACCAGCGCAAAGCTGTTTCCCTGCCGCCCCATCCGCAGCACGATGAACTCCATCGGCACAGCGGGCGCGACCGCGATATCGCAGTGCAGCTGGCCCAGCGCCCGCAGCGATGCCGGGTTGTTGCCAAGGTCGCAGCGCACCCGGAACGCCTGTTCAGGCACCTCCCCCACCAGCGCGCCGGCGCGCCACAGCTGGCTCAGCAGCCCGGTCACGCCCTCGGCCAGCTGCAGCCGGGTGGTATCGTCATTGGGCTCGAACACCGCCCAGGCGGTGGAAGCCACCAGCGCATCGCGCAGCATGGAGATCAGCCGCCGCACCGGCACGAACCGCCACAACGGGTCAGACGCCATGGTGCGCGCGCCCATGATCCTGAGCAGCCGGCCCTCGCGGGTGGTGATGAGGTTGATGCCGGCCGCATTGAGCAGCCCGTGGCGCACGGGGTCGGTATGCAGGCTGCTGTCCTGCGCCCAGGCAAGGGCGGTATTGGCCGCCGCCACATGCACACCCGCCGCCAGATCGGTGGCCGCAAACCGCCCCGCCACATGGCCCGATGGCGGCACCATGCGAACAGCGCCCGGCGCCAGCGGGTCAGGCGCTGCAATCCAGGGGAAGTATAACGCGCCAAAGCCGCTGTCGAACCGGCTGCGCCATGCGCTTATGCCGGCAATGCCGGTGCGGTCTGCATCCGCAGTCTGCCACGGCGGATCCAGCAGCGCGAAACGGTCCCGCAGCGTTTCGCACTGGGCCAGCATCGCTGCCTGCACCTGCGCAATGGCCGCGGCATCGAAACGCGGTGGCAATTCACCCACCGGCGGCGGTGGAGGCGGCGCCACAAACGGCGGCAGGGCGCAAGGCGCACACGGGTCCGGCACAGGCAGCGGCTGCAGGTCACGCCGCGTGATGCGCGGCTGGATATGAATGTCGGGCACCGCCAGCATGGCCACATCCTGCGCGCGGCCCAGCACCGCCAGCCCGCCCAGAAAATCCGCCGCGCCCAGCAGCGCCAGCCCGTCTATGCCGCCTGCAAGCGGCAGTTGCAGGCCGGGCTCGGCCAGCAGCGGCACACCCGCCCAGCCGGCGGCGAGCCCATCCTCGAGTATGGCGATAATCGGTGGTGCCGGCTCGGGCGGCCGTTCGAGCAGGGTCCGGCTTGCAGCCTCGGCGCCCAGCCCGTCCGGCATCCGCACGAGATCGGCCATGAAGCGCTGCCCGCCCGCCACGGCTGAAAGCCTGGACCATGCCGCCACCAGCCGGCCACGGTCGCGCACCGACACATCGAAATCCAGCCGGGAAATCCGCATCGGCCTGCCGGCATCAAAGCCCGCGAGCGGGAGCGGGGCCTGCCACGGTGCCCGGCTCTCCGGGTCCGGGTGCACCCAGTGCAGCCGGCTGCGCGCCGCATCCACTGCCGCCACAACCGCGAATATTTCCACCCCGTCCTGCGCCACCCGCACCAGCGCGCGCGGGGCAAAGCCGGCAATGCTGGCAACCGATGTAACAAGCGCGTCGCCGCCGGGGCGGGACAGGGTTTCGCCGGTAAACGCCGGCACGATCCCCACGGCCAGGCCATTGCCCCAGCTGCCCGGCGTGGCCGCCTCTATCCGCAGCCCGAAGCGGCCATCGGCCAGCCGCACCCGCGCGCCGGCGCTGGCTGCTTCCGGCGCCGCCACCCGCACCACCCGGCAGCGCACACCGCCATTTTCAAAAAACGCCCGCACCGCATAGGCCAGATAGCCGCCGCCGAAATAGCGGCCATACAGCGTCTCGAACTGGCGCATGGTCTCGATAGGCACCGCCACGCCCAGCGGGCCTTTTTCGGCCAGCCCCACAAAGCCCGCAATATCGGTGCGCAGCGCCTGCACCGCGCCCCGGTCGCGGTCCAGCGGCTGCACATAAAAGCCGGGCGTATCGGGGAAACCGAGCATGATCAGCCGATGATCTTGATGGTCAGCCCCTCATGGACAAGCTCGCAGCTTTCCATCGAGACTTCGTTGTTGGCGGCGTTGAAGCTCGGCCCCTCCACCTTGTTCGGCCAGGCCTTGGTAAACTCCCAGCGCAGCACATCCTTGCGCGCCTCGTCCATCAGCACGATCGCGCCCTCGCGCCGGTCCTGGTTGCCGCCCGCTATCTGGCCGTACCAGTCCCACAGCTGGCGGTTCTTGGTGTAGCCGCGCTTCAGCGTGATGTTGCTGAACTTGCGCAGCCCGGTCAGCTGGCGGCTCCAGTTATATTTCTCGTCCCCCTCGCGGTAGAGAACGGCATCGCCCTCCGCCACCAGCCCGGTCACTTCGGAGAAGGAGGCGATGGTCAGCCCGCCAATCTCGAGCCGGAAGTTGAACCCCCGATAGGGGTCGTTGCGCTTGTCCACGGCCATGGCAGATTACTCCTCGTTCCTGAGCGTTGTCAGACCGATACGGAAGATCACGAACTCCGCCGGCATCACCGGCGCTACGCCCGCCACAATGATCAGCCGGCCATTGGTGCGATCAGACGCGGTCATGGTCGTCTCGTCGCACCGCACGAAAAAGCCCTGCGCCGGCTCGCGGCCCTCCAGCGCGCCCGCCCGCCACACATCGGTCAGGAAGGCCTCCACCGTCTGGGTCACCCGCGCCCAGAGCTCGGGGCCGTTGGGCTCGAAAACCACCCATTGCAGCCCCCGCTCGATCGACTGTTCGAGGAAGATCAGCAGCCGCCTTACCGGCACATATTTATGCTGCTGGTCGCTGGTGATGCAGCGCGCACCCCACACCCGGATGCTCCGCCCATCGGGCCGGAAATCGCGGATCACATTTATGTTCACCGGACTGGGGTTCAGGATATCCTGCTCGCCCTTCTGCAACGACCGCGTGAGCCCGGTCACCCCGCGCACCACCTCGTTGGCCGGCGCCTTGTGCACCCCGCGCTCCTCATCGGTGCGGGCATAGATGCCGATCACATGGCCCGAAGGCGGCAGCGCAAAATCGCGCACCAGCGCCAGCGTGTCCGGCATCGGGTCCGGGACCGTGAGCCATGGGTAGTAAATTGCGGCATATTTGCTGTCGAACAGCTGCCGCTGCGCCTGCACATCGGCAAGCGATGCCTGGCCGTTGGTGCTGTCGAGCACCGCAAAGCGGTAGCGCATGGTCTCGCAGTGCGCGATCAGCTGGCTCTGCAGGTTTGCCCCGGTCTGGCCAGGCACCGCGACAATGCTGATCTCGGGCACATTGCGGAGCGAGGCCAGCCCGGTCCGCAGCCGGGGCTCGGCTGCATCGGCGCCCAGATACACAGTGTCTGCCATGGTCGAGAGCGCATCATCGCCGCCACCAAGCGCATGGCGCGCCGGCTGGGTGCCCCCGCCGGGCAGAGCATCCACCAGCGCCTCCGGACCGGGCCTTATGCTTTCCAGCGTGGCCACATCAGGGGCCAGGTCCGCCACCCGGACATAGCCGGATTCGCCCTCGGGCCGGCCATCCTCCAGCCGCAGCGTGCCGTTCACCGCCCCGATAACGCGCTCGAAATAGCGGCTGTGGCGGCTGTCCATCGACAGGTGCCTGAACAGCTCGCTGCCGATGATCTGGTTGTTGCGCGATGGCACCGCCGGGTCCGGCCGGCGCCGCAGCTGCACGCTCAGCCGGAACTCGCGGGAGCGCACCACCAGCGGGTTCACAATAGCCCCCAGCGCCGCCATCGCCGCCGCATCCAGCCCGGCCCCGTCAAGGGTCACTGCCGAAGCCGCGCGGTCGGTGCGCCGCACCTTCATCATCACGCTGGCGCCAGTATCGGGGTTGGTCACCTCCAGCAGCGATCCGGCCTCGATCCCGGTCAGGCTCGCCACGGTTATCTGCAGCGGCGGTGCAAGTGCTGTGGTGGCGGTGGCGGCCAGCCCGGCCGGTTCTTCCTCCACGCTCACCAGCAGCCGGTTGCCCCAGCCGCCCACATCGAGCGCTTCCACCCGGAACAGCGGCTGCCGCTCCACCGCCGCCTCGCCCGCGCCGTGCGTGCGCAGCAGGTTGCCAGCCAGCGTCACCAGCCCCGGCGTGGCGGCCACCGCAGCCCCGTCCAGCCGCTGGAGGAACGTCGATCCATCAGCCAGCCGCACCCGGGCAAAATCGCCGGCCACCCAGCCGGTGCCGCGCGTTACCAGCAGCGGGTCGGTTCCGGCGGCTGCGGCCACCACCACATGCCCCCGGGGCCGTGGCCCCACCGCCGGCGGGTCCAGCGCCTGCACAACTGCTGCCACCCGGTCGCGCAGCAGCGGTTGCGCCAGCGTCACCGTGCCGGCATCGGGCGCCGCCGCCCGGTCCCCCGGCACCGAGACCACGCGCGCAAACTCCTCGATAGGCGCGGCGCCGATCCGCAGCCACTGGCCCTCCACCAGCCCCACCCGGTCATTCAGCGAGAGCGTGCGGCTGCCCGCCCGCGCTGGCGCAGTCAGCGCCTTGGGGGTGGGGGCTGCATTGGCCAGCGTCACGCTCTCCACCACGGCACCAGCGGCCACGGCACCCACATTGGGCTGCGCCAGCGGCAGCTGCGAAAGCGCGCCGGAAAGCCTTACCTCATGGTCGGCACCGCCCCGGTCGATCTCGATAATCTGCCCGGCAGCCCCGCCATTGGCGGTGGCGAACAGCATCAGCTCGCCCGGCACGGCAGCGGTTTCCAGCACCCGCGCACCCACCGCCTGGCTCTGGAGCAAGGTAAGCGCCTGGCCAGTGGCATGAGCTGCGGTAAGTGGCTGGTTTATAACAAGCCTATACTGGTTGGCGCCCGATGCCACCACAGCAGTCACCGCCGCCAGATCGGTCACACCGGCGTTCACCATCTGCACCAGCCACGGCAGCGCGGGCGCGGTCAGATTGTCCGGGCTGTCCACAAACAGCTCGCTGCTGCCGGCCGCTGCCGGGCTGGCCAGCGTCCAGGGGCCGGCCACACCGGCAAGCGCGTTGGCGGCATGCTCGCGCACCGGGGCGCCGGCGGCATGGGCGCGGCTGAGCGGCGCATCAAGCGCGATGTGCCGGCTGGTGCCAGCGGTCACCACATTGGCGCTGGGGTATTCGGCCCGGCTGCCATCGCCCACGCGAATACGGTCGCCGTTGGCAATGCCGGCGGCGTCGAGCACATACAGCCCCACGCCGGCACCAGTGCCTTGCGCCGCGCCGCGCAGCAGCACCGTGGCCCCGCCGCCCGGCGCGCCATGGTCAAACATTTCGACCGTCGCCCGCGCCGCTTCGGCCGGCGCCACGCGCACCGCATAAAGCCGCTTGCCGCCATTGGTGAAAAAGCCCTCCACCGAGTGCGGCAGATAGCAGTGCGGCCTGCCGGCACCGTCGCTGAAGTCCGCAATCGGCAGGGTGCCGCCAAACCAGCGCGCATAGTCGCCGCTGCTGGTCAGCAATATCGGCACATCGGTCGGCCCGCGCTCGGCCATGCCCACCATGCCGGCGGTCGAGGTGCTGGCCCCCTCGATGGGCTTTGGCCCCATGTCGACTTCCTCGACATAAACGCCGGGCGCAAGATATTCAGCCATGGTTACGCTCCTGTAGGACAGTGCGGCGCGCCAGCCGGGCGCGAACGGGTCGAGACAGCCTCATGGAAACACGAAATCCAGCGTCAGCGCGGGCTGGTTGAACCCCGGCGTCACGGTGTGAAGGATGGGTGCCGGCGGCCCCGGCTGGCCGGCGCGCAGCCGCAGATGCGCGGCGCGGTGGATGGGCGGCAGCATATAATCGCCGGCCGGGTCGGTCTGGGCGCGGTAGCGGGCGGCAGCGTGATATTCGCTCACAGCCGGCCCGCCGCCGGAAATTTCCACAGCCGTGGTCGCGGGTCCAATGCCGGCCTGGGGGGAAAACACGGTCACATCCCCCGCCCGCGCCGGGCGGGCTAGCAGGTTGGCGGCGCCTGCGCCGGCCGCCACACCGCGCGCCGCCACAAGCCGCGCCGCATGGGCACGCTGCAGCGGCAGGTCGAGCGTCACCAGCGCCGGCTGGTCATCGGTGGTGGCACCCTCGATGGCGGCGATGCCGATATGCTCGACCCGCTCCTCATCGCCGGGGTCGATGGTCAGGATCTGCCCCACCGCAATCGCCACCCGGTCGCTCAGCCAGACTTGGGTATCGCCAGCCACCGCCGGGCGCAGCAGCCGCTTGGTTTCGGCTGCCAGCGCCAGGTTGCGGCGGCGCAGCGTGGCACCCGCCCCCCGGTCGGCGCGCAGCCCGGCAAACAGGCACAGGCAATCGGGCGCATCGCCGGCGCCGCCAATAGCCCCCAGCAGCGGCCATAGCCGCAGCAGCTCAACGGTCACCCCCGCCAGCGGCCCGGCGGCGCGGGACACAACCTGCCCGGCTATCCGCACCGGGCGGCGGTGCAGGGCCACCTGGCCCAGATCGGGCGCCACAAACGCGTTCGGATAGCCCGGCTGCGGCCCCATCGCCGCTTCCAGCACCAGCGGCAAATAGCCATCGGCCAGCACTTCCATGCGGGCGCGCGCGGCTGCAATGCCGGCATCGGGAAAATGCGTGCGCGGCTGGCCGATGATGCCCGCCAGGCTGCCGGCCACCCGCGCGGTTGCGCCGGCAAGCGTGGTGCGCGCAGAAAGCGCCACACCCGCCGGCTGCCCGGTCACCTCATCGACGATCGTGGCGCGCAGCAGCGCCTGTGTGCGTGCCGCCAGCGGCGGCGGGTCATCGGGGCTGAACGACCAGGCCGTTCCGGCTGCCATGACCGTGCGGGTGCTCATGCCGGCACGCGCTCTGCTGGCCCGGTTTCAGGCAGCGATACCAGCACCGGCGGCCCCAGCCCATCGGGCCGGGTGGAGCTGATCGAGACCACGCCCACCTCATAGCTCAGGCTCAGCTGGAACGGATGGTCGAGCGAATCCCACAGCCGGCCCAGCTCCTCGATGGTCAGCGCCTCCAGCCGCAGCGCCAGCTCCACGCTGGTGCCGGCATGGTCGCCCGCCAGCATCGCGCCCGCAATGAGCGGCTGTTCGTGAAAGGCCTGCAGCACCGCGCCCAGCACATGCTGCTGGGTTTCCGGCGGCGGCGTGCCAATATCGGAGGCCAGCACCGGCGAAACCAGATAGTGCAGCCTTATCGGCAGCGGCGCGGGCCGTATCCGGGTGCCTATCCGCTGGGGCGGGGCGTTCAGCCGCTGGTCGTCGCGGATCACCCGGTACAGCCAGAGCGAAATCCCGGTTTCGCCTGCCTGCGCCATCTCGTCCGGGTTGGAGAGCGAAACCGTGCCCGCCCCCAGCGGCGTGAACAGCAGCCGCAACGCCGGGTCGGCGCGCACCGCCGCCAGCAGCACCTCCCGCAGCGTTTCGCCACTGGCCCTGAGAGCGGTGCTCATTTCTCAGCCCCCGCCAGCTTTGCTTGGCCTGGCGCGCCGCCAAAGCTCGGCGCCGTCATCCACCCTGATCCGTTCGAGCAGCCCCTCGCGCTCCAGAAGTTCGAGCGCGGCCAGCGTGTCGGCAAGGGTTGCCGGCGGCTCCAGCCCGGCCAGCCACCATTCGGATACGCCGCGAAAAGTATCGGCCGCGCCGGGCCGCTGCAGCACATAGGCACGCAACACCGCAGCAACGTCCGCCGCCCGGCCAAGCCTGTTTCCGCCGCCCGTCCCGTGTTCGCCATTGCCCACCGGGTCCTCTCATGATGCCGCAGCATTCACGCCATCAGGAGCAAGGCCCGTGCCATAAAGTTAAGCTATTGTGATTAATAGATATTTTGAAATTGTCCGAGCCAGCCGGGTCCATCCGGACCCGCCCGCTGCCACCGGGGGCAGGCCGCAAGCCCTTGATCAGAAAAGCCGGCTGCGAGCGGCCGCGCTGCAACCCGGCGGGACTCATTCGGCCCGGTGCCGGCCCCGGCGTGCGCCGCGCTCGGTACATGTTCCACGTGGAACATTCCGGCCCGAGGATAGGGAAAGTGAAGAGGATCGACCTGCCAACCAGCGATCATGGCGGCGATGGTGATGGTGGACACACTTGGGCTCGAACCAAGGACCCGCTGATTAAGAGTCAGCTGCTCTACCGACTGAGCTATGTGTCCGTCGCCGTAGCGAAGGCGGGCTGTTAGCATTGGTGGCGGGGGCTGTCCAGCCATGGCGGGCTGGTTGGCGATTGGCTTGCTGATTGCTGGACGCCGCAGATTTGCGCGCTACCGTCTGGCCGGGGCCAGCAACATGGGCGCGGGGGAATGAACGCGGTGGATCAGGACATGGCGGGGGCGGCTTTGAACCGGCGGGCTTTGCTGCAATCGGGCCTGGCTGCGGTGGCGGCAGCGGCCGGGGGGAGCCCCGCCCGGGCTGCGGCGACATCCGAAATCGCGATGATGCCTGCGGTGGGGTTGCAGCGGGCCATCCGCACCCGGGCGCTCTCCTGTGTCGAGGTGATGACTGCCTGTCTCGACCAGATCGAGCGGCTGAACCCGGCCGCCAATGCGGTTGTGGCGCTGCAACCGCGCGCTGCCCTGCTGGGCCAGGCGCTGGCGCGCGACCAGCAGCTGGCGCGCGGCGATGCGGTGGGGCCGCTCCATGGTTTTCCGCATGCGGTGAAGGATCTGCAGCCGGTGCAGGGCATTCGCTATACGCAAGGGTCCCCCATCTTCAAAAGCCGGATTGCCGAGGCTGACGGCGCGGCGGCCGCGCGGCTGCGGCAGGCCGGGGTCGTTTTCATCGGCAAGACCAACACGCCCGAGTTCGGCCTTGGGTCGCACAGCTACAACCCGGTTTATGGGGTGACCCGCAATGCCTATGACCAGCGGCTCTCGGCTGGTGGCAGCAGCGGCGGGGCGGCGGTCGCGCTGGCGCTGCGCATGGTGCCGCTGGCCGATGGCAGCGATTATGGTGGCAGCCTGCGCAACCCGGCCGGGTGGAACGCCGTCTATGGCTTCCGGCCGAGCCTTGAGAGCCCGGCCGGCCGTGGCCGCGAGGTGTGGCTGGCGAGCCAGAGCGTGCAGGGGCCGATGGCGCGCACCGTGGCAGACCTGGCGCTGCTCCATTCCGTGCAGACCGGCCGCGATGCGGGCAGTGTTTTGAACGGCAGCGTGCGCGGCAAGCGCATTGCCTGGCTGGCGGATTTCGGCGGCGCGCTGCCGTATGAAGCCGGGGTTCTTGAAACCTGCCGCAAGGCGCTGGCGAGCCTTGAGGCGATTGGCTGCCCGGTTGAGGAGGCTGCTCCCGATTATCCGATAGAGCCGGCGTGGGATGCTTTTGTGAAGCTGCGCGGCTGGCAGAGCGGCAACACGCTGCACCAATATTATCAGGATCCCGCCCGCCGCGCGCTGCTGAAGCCCGAAGCGGTTTTCGAGGTGGAGACGGGCCTGCGCCTTTCAGCCTTTGATGTGCTGGCGGCGGCCGAGGTGCGGGCCGGCTGGAGCCGAGCGGTGGCGGCGCTTTTCGAGCGATATGACTATCTGGCCGTGCCCACAGCACAGCTGTTTGCCTTTGACAGCGCGCAGACATGGCCGCGTGCGGTCGCCGGGCGCACCATGCGCAGCTACCATGAATGGATGGCGGCACAGTGCCTCATCACCCTGGCCGGCTGCCCGTCGCTGGCGGTGCCGGCGGGGTTTGGCCAGAACGGCCTTTCGATGGGCGTGCAGCTTATCGCACCTGTGGGCCGCGAGCTGGACTGTTTTGCGCTGGCGGCGGCCTATGAGGCTGCGGCAGGTGCGGCGGTTGTGCGGCCGCCGGCGCTGCTGGGTTGATGCGCGGGGCGGGTGAAATGGTGATCTACGGCGTGGCCCTGCTCGCCGGCTGCACGCTGCTCGGCGCGCTGCTGGGCGATGCGCTGGGCGCGGCGCTGGGTATCAATGCCAATGTCGGCGGCGTCGGCATTGCCATGGTGCTGCTGATCGCGGCGCGGCTCTGGCTGCAGCGGCGGGGCCTGCTCGCAGAGGGGGTGCGCTTTGGCATCACTTTTTGGGGGGCGCTTTATATTCCGATTGTGGTGGCCATGGCGGCCACCCAGAATGTTGCGGGCGCGGTGAAAGCCGGGCCGATGGTGGTGGCTGTGGCGGCCGGCGCCGTGGCGATATGCTTTGCGGTGGTGCGGCTGATGGGGCGCTTTGGCGGCCCGGTGGAGACCATGGACGAGATGGAGGCGCGGCTGCGCAGCGAAGCGCCAGCCCCTGGCGACGACGCGTGAGGAAAACCGCCCGGTGATTGCCGAGCTGCTGGAGGCGCAGGGCCTGTTGACGGCGTTTGCGCTGGTCGGGCTGGTGATGGGGCTTTCGGCGGTCGTCTCCCGCTCGCTCACCCGCGGGCGCATCCATGGCTCGGCCATTGCGGTGCTGGCGGGGCTGGTGCTGGCATGGCTGGGTGGCACCCTTACCGGCGGGCGGCACGGCCTTGCCGATATTCCCATGCTTTCCGGCGTCGGGCTGATGGGCGGGGCCATGCTGCGGGATTTCGGCATCGTTGCCACTGCGTTCGAGGTGGATGTGGCAAAGGCGCGGGCTGCCGGCCTGTACGGCGCGGTGGCGCTGCTGCTGGGGCTGGTGCTGCCGTTCCTGACCGGCGTGCTGGTGGCGCTTGGCTTTGGCTATACCGATCCGGTTTCGCTCACCACCATCGGTGCGGGCGCGATAACCTATATCGTGGGGCCGGTGACCGGGGCGGCGCTGGGCGCCAGCCCGGAAGTGATGGCGATCGCTATTGCCATCGGCGTGCTGAAGGCCATTCTGGTGATGGCCGCCACGCCGTTTCTGGCCGGCATCATGGGGCTGGACAACAGCCGCAGCGCCATGGTGTTCGGCGGGCTGATGGGGACCACCAGCGGCGTTTCGGCCGGGCTGGCGGCGACCGACCCGCGGCTGGTGCCCTATGGCGCGCTTACCGCCACTTTCAGCACCGGCCTTGGGTGCCTTTTCGGGCCGTCGCTGTTTTTCCTGATCGTCCGCGCGGTGTTTGGCGGTTAGCCGCGCAGCAGCTTGATGATGGCGGAGAAATCGAGCGCCCCGCCATCGTTGTTGGCGAACAGCTGGTAGAGGGCTTCGGCCTGCGCGCCCATCGGCACGCTGGCGCCGGCGGCGGTGGCGGCGCCCAAGGCCAGCTTCAGGTCCTTCAGCATGAGAGCTGTGGCGAAGCCCCCTTGGTAATCGCGGTTGGCGGGAGAGGCCGGCACCGGGCCGGGGACCGGGCAATAGCTGGTCATCGACCAGCTTTGGCCGCTGGCCTTGGACGAGATGTCGAAGAAGGTCTGCGCTTCCAGCCCAAGCTTTTCGGCCAGCACAAAGGCTTCGGCCGTGGCGACCATGGTGGCGCCGAGGATCATGTTGTTGCAGATTTTGGCGGCCTGGCCCATGCCGGCGCCGCCGGCGTGGATGACCGCCTTGCCCATCTTCTCGAGGATCGGCCGGGCGAGATCGAACGCTGCTGCGGGGCCGCCGACCATGAAGGTGAGGGTGCCGGCGTCTGCCGCCGCGGTGCCGCCCGATACCGGCGCATCGACCATGTTGAGGCCCATTTGCGCCGCTGCCCCGCCCACGCTGCGGGCGGTGGCGACATCGATGGTCGAGCAATCGAGGAGGATGGTGCCGGCATCTGCGGCCGCGACCAGGCTGTCATGATAGGCGGCCGCCACATGGGTGCCGGC
>JBBQIP010000036.1:0-16572 GCA_038325045.1 Sphingomonadales bacterium | reverse complement strand
AATCAAGCTGGGGAAAGCCCATGCTGCCCACCAGAAGCGCGGAAGCCGAGGAGCGCATCAAACTCATCGCTCAGGAAAATGCCCAGGTCCGCGCCGAGCTGTCCAGCGTCAAGGACCGGCTGGCTGTCCTTGAGCGAATTGCCGTTGATCGCGGCTCCCGGCTTGCTGCCGAAATCGACGCGCTAAGCCAGCAGCCGATCAACTGAGCTTCGCGGGGAGGGGGAGCAGAACATGTCCGTTTTCACCATGGTCACCCTGATCGTCCTGATCGTAACGATCGGTCGCGTCTATGAAGCTCGCCAAAAGGCCAAGCTGCGTGCCCCCAGCAACGGGGACAATATCGAAAACCGCCGCCTGGAGGCCGAAGTGACTCGCCTCAACGAGCGAATTGCGGTGCTCGAACGCCTTGCCACCGACCCCGCAAAACGACTTTCGGACGAGATTGACCAGCTGAAGGCGCTGCCGACCCGGAACACCGCACCGCCCAGCGAGGATTGATTCCCCCAACCCCCGATCTGAGGGAGATTGCCGATGATGACCGCAGAAACCCTGTTGCTGCTCAGCGGCGCGGCACTGGCCGGACTGCTGGTGGTGAGCCTGTTTGCCGCCTGGGCCTGGTCCAGCTGGCTGAAGCTGAGAGGCCGCGAACTGGAACTGGCCGTGGACGGCGGGCCGGTGATCGGCCAACGCATCGACCTGGCCGACCTGAAGGAACGCGTGCGGCGCCTGGAGGCGATAGCCTCGGGCGTGGATTTCTGAGCGGCCCGGCCTGACTGCGCTTTTGCTGCGGCTTGACCGCACGGACCGGCGCCGGCACCAGCTAACCGCGATGACTGTTGAAACCTTTGCCGATGTCGAAGCCGAATGGGAGGCCTTTGACGAATGGGATGACCGCTACCGGCTGCTGATCCAGCTGGGCCGCGAGCTGCCACCCATGCCCGAGGCGCTGAAGACCGAGGCGACAAGGGTGCGCGGCTGCGCCAGCCAGGTGTGGCTGCACGCGCAGGCCGAAGAAGGCCGGCTGCACTTTGTTGCCGATAGCGATGCGGCGATCGTGAAGGGGCTGGTGGCGCTGGTGCTGCTGCTGGCCAACGACCGGTCGGCCTCCAGCATCGACCCGGACGCCATCCGCGCGAAGCTGGATGCGCTCGGGCTTTCCCGGCATCTCTCGTCCAACCGCACCCAGGGGCTGGCCTCGATGATCGCCCGCATCGGCGAGATGGCGGCGGCCTGAGGAAGGGGCGCCGCCCGACGGAGGCCGCGCTCGCCCTTATTGCGGGCGGGCCAGCGCCGCCACGGCGGCGGCCGGGCTATCCGAAAACAGACCGTCGATGCCGGTTTCGAGGTAGCGGCGGATTTCGGCTTCCGCATTGCCGCGCGCCTTGGGGTCGGTGCCCTGGCGGTAGGGGGCGGCGAGGAAATAGTTTTCCGGCCGGAAGGTCCAGGGGTGCACCAGAAGCCCGGCCGCATGGGCATCTTCGACCAGCGTGGTCGGCTGGCCGAGCGCATTGTCGGCGAGGCGCGGGATGATGAGTTCCTTCATCGGCCCGATGGCATCGGCCCAGCCGGCGACCTGTTTCAGCCCGTCTGCAGTCATCAGGCTAGCATAATCATGGCCATCGGCGGAGCGGCCGGTCGCCATAAGCTGCACCAGCCTGATCCTGGTCTGGCCGCGCAGCGCCTTCAGATTGTCCACTTCGAAGGACTGGATGAACACCGGATCGTCCTTGCCGGTCCAGCCGGCGGCCTTGAGCGCGGCTAGCAGCACCGGCTCCAGCGGCAGGCCTATCTTGCGGAAGTGGGTGGGGTGCTTGGTTTCCGGGTAGATGCCGATGGTGCGGCCGGTGCGCGCGCTGCCCGCCTTGGCCAGCGCGATGATCTCCTCGAGGGTGGGGATGGTCTCCTGCCCATCGTAGCGGGTGTTTGCCGGGCGCAGCTCGGGCAGCCGCTCGCGGGCGCGGAGTGTCTTCAGCTCGGCCAGCGTGAAATCCTCGGTGAACCAACCGGTGATGCTTTCACCGTCGATGGTCTGGCTCCGCTTGCGGCTGGCGAATTCCTGGTGCTCGGCCACATCGGTGGTGCCCGAAATCTCGTTTTCATGGCGGGAGACCAGCCTGTGGTCCTTGGTCGAGACCAGATCGGGCTCGATGAAATCGGCGCCGTCTTCAATCGCCTTTGCATAGGCCGCGAGGGTGTGTTCCGGCCGGTCTGCGCTGGCGCCGCGGTGCGCTATCACCACCGGTGGTGCTGGCGGCGGCCCGGCGCGGCGGCTGGGGGGAAGCGGCTGTGCGCCCGCACCGGCAGCTAGGCTCATCATAACGGCTCCCACAATCAGCTTTCGTAGCATCTTATCCCTTCCCGGCCCGGTTTACAGTGCCGGTTTAGGCGCTGTGGATGACAGCGCAAAGACGCCTGCACTTACCTTGCAGCGGGCGGGCGGGCGCCGGATGGCACGCTGGAGAATATCTTGCGGAATTGCAGGCTGACGGTGCGGCCGAGCGGGTTGAGCTGATCGGGCAGAAAGCCGAGCGGCACCTCGCCGGCTCGGTTGCTCACCTGCTGGCGGCTGTTCGCGATATTGGTGATATCGAGGCTCAGCCGGCTGCCGCGCAGCCATGGCACGGCGCTCACCAGCCGGCGCTGCTGGCCGAGATCGGCAAACAGCCTGAGATCGAAGGTGGCAAGGCCGGAGAAGCGAAGATCGCCGGCCTGGGGGAGCGGATTGGCCGGATCGACCTTCACCCGCGTGGCCGCCGCCCAATTGCCGCTCAGCCGGCCGCCGAGTCCGGCCTTGTTGGCTCCCAGCCGCAGCTCCACTTCGTGCCGGGGCTGGCCGCCATTGGGGCCGATGGCGCTGCCGTTCAACAGATCGAGCTCCGGCACGCCGTCGCGGATGTTCACCCGGTTGACGGTGTGGAGCGTGTGGAACACCGAGGCGAACAGCCGGCCTTCCCCGCCGCCGGGCCGGCCGCCACCGCCACCGCCACCGCCGCCACCGCCACCGCCACCGCCGCCGGGCCGGCCACCACCGGCACCGGCACCGGGAGGCGGGCCGGCCGGCGGTGCGCCTTCGCCGGGCGTGCCACCGGGGGGCCGGGCGGCGGCATTGGCAGCGTCCCGCCGGGCCTGAAAGGCGGCGCGGCGGCTTTCCGCCTCCGCCTTTTCGCGCGCGGTAAGTTTGAGTGGCTGTGAAAGCGTGAAGCCGGTGCGGATCTCCTGCCGGTCGGCGCTCTGGAAATTGACCGGGCGGTTATCGATCTGCAGCAGCCGGCCATCGGCATCGCGCACGAACCGCTCCGGAAAGGCGGCCTCCAGTTCCGGCGTCACGGTGGGAAAGCTGGCCACCTGCCCGCGCAGCCGGCTATCCACGAAATTGGCGCTAAGGGTGAGCTGAGGCGTATCGAACGCCTTCCAGGTGGCGCCCAGCTTTATCACGCGGCGCCGGTCGGCCAGCAGCCCCGGATTGCCGCCATCCAGCCGGGTGATGTCCACAGCCTCCCCGTTCACCAGATCGAACACCCGCACATTGGGGGTTACCACCAGCGGGTTGCCGAGCTGCTGGATGCTGGGCGGCCCGCGCTCGTTGGTGCCGGACGCGATGAGCTGCAGCCGCCCGCTGGGGTTCCATTTGAGGCCGTAGCCATAGGTGATGAGGCTGCCGAAATCCGATAGCTGCTCCGCCTCGATATTGGCGTTCACCGAGATATCGCCGAGAGCGGCCAGCACATCGTTGCGGGTGCTGGTGAGCGGCAGATCGACACTGGCCAGCCCCCGGCCGAGATCACGCTTGAGGGCGACCGCTGTGGGCAATCCGCCTCGGGTGGAGACGCTGGACTGGCGCTGGGTGTTGAAATTGGCGGTGAAGGTGGTGGAAAGCGGCCCGGCCGGCAGCAGCAGCGGGCTGCCGGCGAACACCAGCTCCGCATTGCCGACATCGGTGGTGGCGCGCGCGCTGTCCTGCTGCAGCGGGCCGGAAATGGCGCCGGCGGCAAACGGATTGAAAGCGGGATCGCCGGCGGTGAGCCGGGCCTGCAGCGCCGTTGCATCAAGGCTCCGGTCAGTAAGCGTGTCGGTGCTGCCCCGGTCGTAATCAAGGTTCAGCGACCAGCGCCACGCCCCCGCCTGGCCGTTCAATACCGCGCTCAGGCCGGCGGTGCTGTTGCGGTTGCTCTGCACCAGCGGGCCGGATTGCAGGCTGGACCGGTAGAGCTGGCTATCGGCACCGAAGGGCGAAAACGGGTTGGCAGCCGGCAGCAGCAGGCTGGCGCCCGGCAGGCCGAGCCGCGCTTCCGACCGGCTCTGTTCGAAATTGCCGGTAAGCGTGGCATCGATACTGCCCAACGGCCGATTATAGGTGGCGGCAACCGAAATGCTTTCGGTGCGCGGCAGCAGCGAGCGGAACGGCGACAAGGGCGTTATCGATGGCTGGTTGGGCTGGGTGCCGGCGAAATCTCCCAGCACCGGCGCGCGGGTGGCGGCAGCAGCGGGCACCGGCACCAGCCCGACCGGGGTGCCGAGCAAGCCGGAAAGTGCGGGCGAAATCTCGCCGAAGCCGCTGGTGGTGGGCGTGCTGCCGAAGCCGGCGAGATTGCCGCCGAGCGAAAACGGCAGCGACTGCTCCGGCTGGGGGATGCGCCGCTCGCTTTCCAGCAGCATGCCGTTGACCTCATATTCGCTCTCGAAGCTTAATCTTGTGCCGTTTCTCAGCCGCAGGAAATCGGCATCGACTTCCACGCTGCCGCGGCCGCCTTCGGTCGCCATCCCCGGCTCCACCTCCGCCGTGGTGGCCATGAATCGCTCGCGCAGCACGAAGTTGATGACCCGCTGGTTGGCGGGATACCCGTATTTGAGCGCCACCTCCTCGGGCAATATGTCCACCCGCTCCAGCGCCTCGGGCGGCAGGCCGCGGATTTCCCGAAACCCCGATACCCGTTTGCCGTTGACCAGCACCACCGGCTGGCCGCCGCCGCGCCCGCGCGCGGAGAACAGCTGCGGCGAAAGCTCCTGCAACAGATCGGCAAGGCTGGCCGAGCCATAGGCGCGGATATCGGCCGGCCCGAGCTGCAGCTCGGGCGAGATATCGCCGGCCACCCTGCCGCGCTCGATAGTGCCGGTGACAACGATCTCGTCATATTCGTTTTCGCCGTCAGCAAGGCCGGTGGCGGCTTCGGGCGCCGGCTGGGCGGCAAGCATCGGATCGCTGATCACCATGGATACAGCAGACAGCAGCAGCAATCGCAGCGGTTTCATCGCGAACAATATTCCCATGGCGGCGGAGCTGCGGAGCACAACACCAACTGTTGGTACGCCCAAGGCTGCTCAATCCCCCGACTGGGCGGGCAATGCAAGGGCGCCCGGCCGCACGGGCCAAGCCAAAGCCTCTTTGCGGGCGCCGGGGAGCGGTCTATCAGGAGAGCGTATCTGGAAGGACAAGCGATGAAGATGCACGTTTTGGCTGCCTGCCTTGTGGCCGGGTTGTTTGCAGGCCCGGCGCTGGCGGCCGAGGCACTGCCGATGCCGATTACCGGCTATGGCAATATTACCGACATTGCCGGCGCGCTGGAAAAGCCCGACCCGTCGCTGCGCTACAAGCTGTTGTTCGATATCTCCACTCCGGCGCGCGATGTGGCCAAGCCGCACCAGACGCTGATTCGCATTGCCCGGCTTTTGAACGCAATGGCAGCCAATGGCGTGCGCCCGCAGCCCGGCGATATCGCCCTGGTGGTGCACGGCGCGCCCGATACCTTCACCCTTACCGATGCCGCCCATGTGAAGCGCCACAAGATGCCCAACCCCAACCTCGATCTGGTGCACCAGCTGGCCGCCGCCGGGGTTTCGGTGCGTATCTGCGGCCAGAGCTATCTGGGGCACGGCTATGCGCGCGATGAGCTGGACCCGGTGGTGGAGCTGGACCTGATGGCGATGACCACGATCGCCAACCTGATGGCCAAGGGCTATGGGGTCGTTCCGGGCTGATTTCAGCCCTGATTTAAGCGCAGATTTCAGCCTGGCGCGAACTGCCGGGCGAGCACCGCGGCCGATACCAGCACCACCAGCACCGCAAGGGCGGCTCCGGCGCGCGCATAATCGGTGAAGCGGTAGCCGCCGGGCGCCATGACCAGCAGGTTGTTCTGGTGGCCGATGGGGGTGAGGAAATCCGACGAGGTGCCGATGAGCACTGCCAGCAGCGCCGCATCCGGCGATATGCCCAGCCGGTCCGCCACCTGCACCGCCAGTGGGCCCATGATCAGCGCACAGGCCACATTGTTGAGGAACATGGAGAGCAGCAGCGTTGCCGCGCACAGCGCTGCAAGAGCGCTGAACAGGCTGGCATCGCCGAGCACGCCCGATAGCCATGACGCCACATATTCGGCTGCACCGCTGGTTTCGAAGCTGTGGCCAACCGGGATCATGGCCGCCAGCAGCACGATCACCGGCCAGTCTACCGCCCGGTATAAATCGCGCGAGGGCAGCAGCCGCAGCGCCGCCATGGCGGTGGCGGTGGCCAGAAAGGCGAGCGCCGGCGGGGCGCCGGCCAGCACGACCGCCAATATGCCGAGCAGGAACAGCCCCAGCACCTTGGCCGCCCTGCCGCCAGCGATGCTCCGCACATCCAGCCGGTCAATCTCCAGCAGCCGCGCGTCGGCCGCAAAATCGGCAATCGCTGAAGAAGCGCCGCGCACGAACAGCTCGTCCCCGCCCGCGATCCGCACCTGATCGAGCGGTTGCCGGCCAAGCAGCGCGCTGGGGCCGGCGGCAACCACGTTCAGCGCCCCCTGCGCCCGCAGCCGCACTTCGCCAAGGCTGAGGCCGATAAGCGCCGAGCCATAGGCCACCACCACCCGCGCGGTCACATCACCGTCCGCCCCGCGCGGCGCGGCTGGCAGCAGCTCGGCCGCCTCCGCCACCTCCCAGGGGCTGGCCCGGCCGAGCACCAGCAGGCGGTCATCCGCCGCCAGCGGCGCATCGGCATCAAGCCGGCTGCGGCCACGGAAGCTTGCCATCAGCCGCGCGCCTGCCCCGCGCAGCCGGCGCCGGACCAGAAGCGGATCGCCAGCACTTGCAGCCGGGACCAGCAGCTCGAACGCCCGCCACAGTGCCTTTTCGCCGGGGCGCTCGGCCTGGTGTTGCGGCAGCAGCCGCCAGCCGATGAAGGTGAGATAGACCAGCCCGGCCAAAGTGACCGCCACCCCCACCGGGGTCATTGCGAAAAAGCCGAAATCCGCCCCCAGCTGCGCCTTGCGGACCGAGGACAGCACGATATTGGCCGGCGTGCCGATAAGTGTGGTCATGCCGCCCAAAATGGTTGCAAACGCCAGCGGCATGAGCACCAGCGAGACCGGGCGGCGGGTATCGCGCGCGATCTGGGTGGCGATAGGCATGGTGACCACCAGCGCCGCAATATTGTTCATGAACGCCGACAGCACGGCGCCGAGCAGCAGCACTGCCCCCAGCCGCACCACAAAGCCGGCGGTGGCAGGCACCAGCCGCCGGGTGATGGCGGCTGCGATGCCCGAAAGCTCCACCGCGCGGCCCACCACCAGCACCGCCGCCACCGCCACCACCGCCGGATCGGCAAAGCCGGCCAGCGCCCCTTCGGGCGGCACCAGGCCCAGCAAAACGGCGGCGAACAGCGCCAGCAGTGCCACCAGATCGTGCCGCAGCCGCCCGGAGACGAACAGCAGCAGCGACAGCAGCAGCACGGCCGCGCTCAGAGCAGCATCGCTCACCGCTGGCAGCCCTGTCGCTGCACCGGAATATCCCCTGCCATGCGCTGAGGCTTACGATGTGGTGACGCCCTCCCGCAAGCGGCCCGGTGCGGACGGCGAGGCCTGACGCGCAAGGACCTTCTTGAAACCGGCTGCGAACCAATAGGGGCCGATGATTTTTACATGGGCAGATACGCGCACGACATAGGATTGAAGATGCAATCCGGTCAGCCTAGAATTTTTCGATGATAGAGAGACCGCTCCACATGTTCTCTCGCCGAGCCATGTTGCAAGGGTTAGGGGGCATGGCCGCGCTCGGCGGCGCTGGCGGGGCAGAAAAAGCCTTTGCGATGGGCGAGCTTGCAGCACCCGCACGGCAAATGCTGCGGGTCAACTTTATCGGCCAGGCTCTGATGCGCAACGATATCTGTGCTCAGGATTGGGCGGGCAAGACAGGGATAGCCGAACGGCTGCGCGCCGCCGATGTAACGATTTCGGACCTCGAAGTGGTTATTCGCGGGCCAAATGCCGGGGCGCCGACGCGCGGCGTTGAAACGCTCCATTCAGCGCCGCCTGAGGTGCTGGACTGCATCCAGTCTCTTGGCATCAACATGGTGAACACGGCCAGCAACCATGCCTTTGACCTGAACACCGGCGGCATAGAAGACAGCATTGCAGCGCTGGAAAGCCGCAAAATGTCGTTCGCCGGTACCGGCCGAACCCTCGCCGAGGCGAGCCGCGCGGCACATTTCAAAACCCCGGCAGGCACGGTGGCGCTGGTCGCCGCCGCTGCAGGCTTTGTAAGGGAAGGCGGCGCCGCAACGCCCACTCGCCCCGGCGTGAACGAACTCCGGGCCGCCGGGAAAGGGCTTCTGGCCGAGGATGTATCGCGGATGCTGGACGCCATATCACTGGCCGCAAAAGCTGATGCGCTGGTGGTGGCCTATCTGCACGATCACCTCTGGGAGCCGGAGAATTGGCGCACACCGGCCTGGAAGCGGGCATTTGCGCGCCAGTGCATCGACGCAGGCGCCGGCGCATTTTTTTCGCATGGCGCACCGCTTCTGCAGGGGATGGAGACATATCAGGGACGCCCGATCTTCCATGGGCTGGGCAGTTTCACCTTTCAGACAAAGAAGCTGGAAGATGCCTATGGCGACTGGGCCTGGCAGAGCCTTATTGCCGAATGTGAGTTTTCCGCCGGCAAGTTTGTCTCGGCCCGGCTTGTGCCGGTGTTGCTGAACGGCGAAGGCGCCGGCGGGGCCGGGGATCTGGACACGCGCGGAAGGCCCGGTCTGGCGAAAGGGCCGGACGCCGACAAGATATTGGACCGTATCGAAGAGCTTAGCAGCCAGCTTGGCCAGAAGCTGGTGCGCAAGGGCGATGCGATGCTGCTGCTGGGCTGAGGCTGCTGCTCAGGCCAGCGTCGCGACATAGCTATGGCAGTCGGTGAGAAACGCAGCGGCCAGGCGCGAGGGTGGCGATCCGGCTGGCGTGGCAAAAGCATAGTTTTGCGGCAGACGCGGCGACAACTCCCGCACGATCAGCGCATCCTTCAGATAAGGCTGGGCGAGCAGACTGTTGACGATGGTGATCCCGATGCCACGGGCGGCCAGCGCACAGGCGGAGCCGATAGTGTGTGTTTCCACGCGCACATTGGGCTTCAAGCCAATTTCTGCAAAGCTCGCCTCTATCTGCAGGCGCGAGCTGTGGCCGAGGCCAAGCAGGATCAACGGGCTACGGCCCAGAAGCGCGGGTGTGAGCGTGGCATGGGCCGCAAGATCATGTGTGGCCGCCATCACGCAAACAGACTGGCTTTCGATCAAGGGCACAGCCGTGAGATCGTCGCGACCGAGCGGCAGCTTCAGAAACCCGCCATCGACAGTGCGGTTGGCGATCATCGTGCGCGAGGTTTCAAAACTGCGGGAATCGATGGACAGGCGAACGCCGGGCATCCGGGCCAGAAAACTGGCGGCGATATCGGGCAATACATTTTCGCACAGGCTTGGCGGGGCGACGAGCCTGAGCTCGCCTGTCCTGAATTCCGCAATATCATCGATAAGGTCTGAAACACGCGCGATAGCCCCCATGGAGCGGCAATTTTCCTCGTGCAGCAACACGCCGTCTGCGGTGAGAACGAGGCGGCCACGGTCGCGGTAGAAAAGCTGAAAACCGATATCCCGCTCAAAATCAGACAGCATTCGACTGACGGTTGGCTGGCTGAGCCCCAGCTTGCGGGCGGCAGCGGTAACGGCACCCGCTTCGACGATGGCATGAAACGCACCGAGAGCGCGGGGATTGTGGCGGGCGCTCATGGTGATGGGCAAGGGACCATGGGCAAGATGATATGCGAAGGATGTTCGGCGGAAAAGTGCAGTCGGTTTTTCGCCGCCACGAGCTGGTCTTCGTGCGTAACGGGGGTGAGGCTGCCCGTGTTGATATCAAAATGCGGGAAGTTGCTGCTCGCGATTTCCAGACGGATACGGTGGCCGGGCATGAACAGGTTGCTGGTGGGAAAACCCTGAACATGAACCGCCATGATCTCTCCGGGGACGATTGGCCGGGCCTGATCAAAGCCGTTGCGGAAGGACAGTCGCAACACGCCGTGCGCAAGGTTCATGGCAAACCCCTGCGGATGGTCAGGCGATGGCGGGTAGACGTCGATGAGCTTCAGCATCACATCGGTGTCTTGTGCCGAAGACTCCATGTGCAGCACAGCCTCGAACTGTCCGGTTACCTCGGTGGCGTTTTCAAGCGGCGGTGTTTCGAAAATCAGCACGTCCGGGCGGCTGGCCAGCGGTTTGCCGGGATTGCAATGGGCAAACCAGCCAGCGCGCTCGGTCTGGTCGTAGGCGCCGGGAACCATGAGTGGCGCGCCAGAGGCAATCGCGCCGCCAATGCTGGGCACCGGGCTATGGGGATCGTGCGTCCATTCTTTGCAACGAGGCGCTTCGGGCGGCGTTGGAGACAGGTTTTCGTCCGCGCCTAGCCAGAGCGTGATGGGCTGCACATCCGCCGGCGGAAAGGTGGCTGCGTGCCGCCAGCTGCCGCCATGGGCGAGCCGGGCTTCCGGTGTGCGCGTGCCGGTGCCGCCACCCATGCGGAACCAGCTTGCGACTTTGGGGAGCGGGTTGCTACCAAGGCCTTTCAAATGATGATCAAAAAACGCCCGGCGGAGCGCGGTATAGTCCTTGCCGAGGTTGCCATCCAGCGAGGCTTGCGGGCCGAAATCAACTTCTCCGGCATGGGTGAGGGATCGCTGGCCATGGGTCCAGGGGCCGAGGATGAGATGCACCGGCGCTTCACGGCCACTCAGGCCATTGAAGTTCTGCAGCGCGGTGAGGGCATAAGGATCATACCAGCTGCTCATATGCACCATGGGCACATCTGGAAACTTTGAATGATAGCCGAGCGCGTACAGTTCAGGCACCTGCCAGAACGTTGTGAAAGTGGCGCTCTCCCAGAGCCTTAGCACATAGGCCTCATATTCGGGTGCTGCGCCAAGCGGGCTATGGCCAGCGCGCCATGGAACAGCCGTTACACAGCTGGTGAGGTCTATGGCGTCCAGGGCGGCCTTGCGGGCGGGGTCTGCGGCGGTGAGCGGAGATAGGCGGGCGTGTTTGAGCGCCCAGGTAAGCTGTTTCAGCTCAAAAGCGCCGTTCTGGCGGATGCCGCTTTGAAAGGCATCGGAAAAGCCCCCGGAATCCAGAAACATCGCAGCCAGAGCGCTTGGTGCATGGGCCGCGAGCGCGGTTTGCACATGGGCGCCGTAGGAAAGGCCCATGGTCGCGACCTGGCCATTGCACCAGGGCTGGGCGGCAAGCCATGCGATGGTATCGGCGCCGTCCTTGCCTTCATTCAGATATTTGCTGAACTCGCCTTCAGAAGCATAGCGCCCCCGGCAATCCTGAATGACATGAACATAGCCAGCTTCGGCGAAATGCCGCGCCACTTCGGGCTTTGACAGCGGAACAGGTTCGGCGCGGCTGCGGTCCGAGGCATTGGTGTTCTGTTTGCCATAGGGAATACGCTCAAGGATAACCGGAAACGGGCCATGGCCTTCCGGCGCATGCAAATCCGTGGCCAGCCGGACGCCGTCGCGCATCGGGATCATGACCGTTTTGGGCGGCGCTATCATGACACCGCCACAGGAATGGCCATGCGGGAGGGGGCAGCAGGGCCCACGGGCAGGCCGAGGCTGGCCCAGCTGGCCACCAGCAGCAGCCCGGCCGCCCCAAAGGCCAGGCTATAGGGCAGCATGAGCGCAATGACCGAGCCCACGCCGAATTTATCGTTCCAGCGCTGGCACAATATCAGCACCAGCGGGAAGTTGCTGGCCACCGGGGTCATGATGTTGAAGATGCTGTCTCCCATCCGATAGGCCGCCGTGGTCATGTCGGGCGTTACGCCGAGCATCATCATCAGCGGCACCACGATGGGCGCCATCGCGGCCCATTTCGCCGAGGCCGAACCGATAAACAGATCGAACACCGCCGACAGCAGCAGCAGCATGACCAGCAACAGGCCCACGGGCAGCGCCAGATCCTGCAGCGTGGCAGCCCCCTTGATGGCGATGATCGGCCCCATGTTGGACCAGCCGAACATGGCCACGAAATGGGCGGCGAAAAAAACGATCACCAGATAAGGCGCGATGGTTCGCAGGCCTTCATTCATCATCTGCACCACATCGCGGTGCGAATTGATGGTGCCGGCAGCGCGGCCATAGGCCCAGCCAGTGGCCAGAAACAGCAGGAAGAAAGCCGCAATCAGCGCGCGGAAAAACGGCGCCAGCCGCGCCGGCCCCTCGGCCGCTTCATCAATAAGCGGGGTATAGCCGGGCCAGAGCGCCAGCGCCGCCATGGCAGCAACGATGAGGAGCGCGGCCAGGCCCGCATGGGCAAGGCCGGTCCGCTGGCCGGGTGTGAGCGCTGCGGCCTTTTCGGTAGCACCGCGCCAGGCGCCAAGGCGCGGCTCCACCACCTTATCGGTGACAAACCAGGCGATAGGGGTGAAAACCAGACCGATGGCGGCGGTGAAATACCAGTTGGCCAGCGGGTTGAGCACCCAGCCGGGGTCTATCAGCCGGGCTGCGGGCGCGGTTATGCCAAGCATCAGCACATCGAACTGGCCGGGGATGAAATTGCCCGCAAAGGCGCCGGAAATGCCGGCATATGCCACTGCAATGCCGGCCAGCGGATGCCGCCCGGCGCCGGCATAGACCAGCGCTGCAAGCGGGATGAGCACGATATACGCCGCATCGGACGCATGATGCGACAGCACGCCGATCACAAACACCGATGGGCTGAGCAGGTGCGGGGACAGGCCCTGCATCGCGCGCCCTATAAGCGCTGTGAAAAGCCCGGAACGCTCGGCCACCGCCGCGCCCAGCATTACCGTGAGCACCAGCCCCAAGGGAGGGAAATTGGTGAGCGTTTGCGGCATATCGGTAAGCAGCCGCGTGATATTGGCCTGCGAGAGCAGGCTTTCCGCCTGCAGCGTAACGCCGGTGAGCGGGTTTTGCGCGGTCCAGTTGCTGCTGGCGGCCACAATAGACGCCAGCACCAGCACGCCGATGAGCGCCAGGAATATGAACACCGGATCGGGCAGCGCGTTGCCCAAACGCTCCACCCGGTCCAGCCAGCGCCTGCCGCTCATCGCGCCCCCCGATTTATCGTTGGAGGCCTGTTAGAAGTTCAGACCCACCGTAGTGTAAACATAGCGGCCACGGATGTCATAGGTGTAGATATCGAAGTTGATGGGGTTGTTGGCGCGTGAGGCCGGGGGCTGCTGGTCAAGAACATTGTCGATGCCAACAGCAAAGCGCATGCCGGTATTCGGCACGTTGATGGCGACTTGCAGATCATTGTAGATGATCGCCGGGACGCGCCCGCCATTGACGGGATTATTGGGCACATCGGCACTGCTGCCAATATAGCGCCCGCGCCAGCCAACGCTCAGTACATCATTGCTCCAGCGCAGCGAGCCCTGGCCCTTCCAGCGGGGGAAGGTGGAGCGCGGCTGGTCAGACAGCCCGGCGCGGTCATCCACAACGGTCACCCCGCCATGTTGCGGCGTAAAGGTGCGGAAGCGCTGCAGATACGCCACGTCTATCATGGCATCGATATTGCCGCTGCCGAGCGCCGCGCCCACACGCAGCGTAGCGTCTATTCCCTCCACTTCGATGCGCGAAAGGTTGACCACAGCCTGCCGCAGCTCAACCACTTCGCCGGTACCGGCACGGGTCACGAGATTGCAGAAATTGCCGGAAGTGGCACAGCCGGTAAGGATCTGCGCCGCTGTCTGCGCCGCAATCGCATCGTTCACGTTGATCCGGAACCAATCCACCGTAAGCGATGTGCGCCGCATGTTGGGCGGTGTGATCGCCACGCCAAGGCTGTAGCTATCAGAGGATTCAGCCCGCAAGCCGGGGTTGCCCGCCGTGGTCCCGGCCAGCGCGCCGGAGCCAAACTGGTTCTGGTTATACGTGATCGGCACACCCGTGCAGCCGATCAAGCCCGCACCGCCGCCATTGCAGGGATCGACCGCCTGGAAATTGGTCTGCCGCAGCCCCTGATTAAGCTCGAGGATGGACGGTGCACGGAAGCCCTGCGCCCAGGTCCCGCGCAGCATCAGCCCGCGCACCGGCTGCCACGCCGAGCTGACCTTGGCCGTAGCGCGCCCACCCACGGTGGAATAGTGCGAATAGCGCATGGCCGCATCAATTTCGAAGCGATAGATGCCGGGTAAATCTGCCAGAATCGGCAGGTTCACCTCGCCGTAGACCTCATGAAGATCATAGCTTCCGCGCGTAGGCTCGCGTGACTGGGCGGTGGTGGGGAACTGCGGAACACCCCCCACGAGCGGCAATATCGTGGAGAAGCTGTTGGCAAAACCATCCGGCGTATCGACAGCGGATTCGTTCCGATATTCATAGCCGGCCGCAAAGCCCACATCCCCGCCGGGCAGTGCAAACAGGGAGCGCGAAACGTTGGCGCTGATGTTCCACATTTTGGCGCTCTGGCGATCGAAGCCATCAAAGCGGATATAGTCCGCCATTTGCGGGGTGATGGTGCCGAACAGATTGAGGGGCGTGCAGCCGGCTGCTGCCGCGCAGACGCCCGGCGAACTCAGCGCCAGAAACACATTTTCCTGATTGATCTGGTTTGCAGCGGTGAAAGTGGCATCGTTGCGGTTCCAGGATGCAAACACATCGAAATCCCAACGCCCGGCAAGGTCGAAGCTTCCCTCAAGCCCGCCGGCAATCCGGTAGGTCTGCACTTCCTGGCTATTGTCACGATTGCCAACCTCGACCGCCACGCGCTGCGCGCGGAAGGTGGATTGCGTGAAAGCCAGCGCATTCGCAGCCGGCACACCATTGGCGGTACCAAATGGGTTGAAGGCCTGATCGACAGGGATACGGAAGCCATTGGAGCCGCGCACATCGAGCAGGAACGGCGAGAACAGCTGAGACGATGACCGGTAGCTGTAAAGCCCCTCCATCCTGAACTCGATATCCGGCGTGATATCAGCGGTTACCCGGCCAAAGGCCCCGTAACGCTCTGAAGGACCGGTGGCATAAATCCCTTGCGCCTGCGTGTTGAAGGTATCCTGCGGAAAGCTCGCTACGCGGAAGGCATTGTCTGCCGCGCTGCCGACGCCGGGACCAGACACACCTGGCAGGCGGGTGATTGCATTGGCGGCGTTCTGGCCAAAACCGGCGGGTGTGCCAAAAAACGCATTGTTGTTCAGGCCGGGCAACACGAACAGCCCGCGCGGGCTGGTGGTCGGCGCCGAGGGGGCTGTAAGCGCCTCCACTGTCAAAGGACGATCAGCGGTAAGAATCGGCTTGGTGTTGGCATAGTTGAGCGAGATCATTACCGAAGCGCGGCTGCCGATCTTGCCCCAGTTGACGTGACCAGTGATGTTTTCATTATCGCCACGGTCGGTGATGCCGGCCCGAATATTGGATTCAAAGCCTTCCAGCTTGCGCTTGGTCTTGATGTTTACGACGCCGGCAATTGCATCTGCCCCGTAAATCGCCGAGGCGCCGTCTTTCAGCACTTCGATATTGTCTACAATGCCAAGCGGCACCGTGTTCAAATCAACAAAATCGCGAAAGCCCCGGCCGCCGACGGCATTGATCCAGCGCTTGCCATCCACCAGCACCAGCGTGCGGTTGCCGCTGCCTTCCGCGCTTCCAAGGTAGCGCAGGTTGACCGAGCTGACGCCGAACGCAGTGCCTTGCGTGCCATTATTGTTCAGGCTCACGCCCACGCCGGGCAATTGCTGCACAAGGTCGCCGATGGATGTGGGCGCAGCGAAGGAGATATCTTCCTGGGTCAATGTGGTGGTTGGGCCAACCGACGATGCATCGCTGCGCGCAATTCGCGATCCGGTGACGATAATGCCCGCGTCCTCAACAGGCTCCTGAGCCTGTGCCAGCGCCGCGGAAGCGGTACTGGCCAGAAGCAACCCCAGGCCAAGGCCCAGCTTGCGTGGCGTCATGTCCAAATTACGGAAAGATGTGAACATTCTCATGGTATTGCCCCCTGTTTATGGTCTTGCCCTTTTGGGCACGCGGTTCACCGCTCAAACCATGACGCGCAAGTCCTGCTGCAATTGAGGGTGTTCATGCAATAGTATGCAGCCCTTCTATGTTTCCATAGCGGGAGGCTATGGTCTGCTGTGGGGTGTCAGCTTGATCTCCCGGAGGCAGCGCAAAGACTGGTGGCGCCACGGTTTGCCCCGGCTGATGGGCAGTAACAGGCGCAGATCAGGCGGTGGCGATGCGCACTCGGAACCGCGGCCATACCCCCTTGCGGAGATCGCAGGCCAACGGGGCTGGCGGAATTCCGCCAGCCCC
>JBBQIP010000035.1:0-16673 GCA_038325045.1 Sphingomonadales bacterium | reverse complement strand
AGCATCTGGGTCATGAGGTTCGGGGCGCGCTCGCGAATATGATCGAGCCGCGACCAGGGACATTCGCTCAGGAACCGCATCGCCACATCGAAGGTGGCGCCGCCCCAGCATTCGAGGCTGAACAGCTGCGGCATCTGCGCTGCCATGAAGGCTGCGGGTGCGAGCATGTCGCGCGTGCGCATGCGGGTGGCGAGCAGCGACTGGTGGGCATCGCGCAGGCTGGTGTCGGTGATCTGGGTTACCGGATTGGCCTTGAGCCAGCGCATCACGCCTGCCGGGCCTTCCGCCTCCAGCCGCTGGCGGGTGCCGGCGGGCGGCGGGCCCGGGGTGCGCGCGAGCGGCGCAGGGGCGCGCGCCTCCGCCGGGAGGGCGCGGCCCTTCACGTCCGGATGGCCGTTAACGGTAACATCGGCAATGTAGGTGAGCAGCCGCGTGGCGCGGTCCTGCCGCTTTACGGGCGCCATCAGCTCGGGGTGTTCGTCGATGAAGCGGGTGGTGTAGCGGCCGGCCTGGAAATCCGCGCTGGTCAGCACATTTTCCAGGAAGCTGAGGTTGGTGGCCACGCCCCGGATGCGATATTCCCTGAGCGCCCTCACCATCCGCGCGATCACCTCCTGCCCGGTGGGCGCCCAGGCGGTGATCTTTTCAAGCAGCGGGTCGTAGTGGCGGGTGACCACAGCGCCCGAATAGGCCGTGCCGCCATCGATGCGGACCCCGTGGCCAAAGGCGCCGCGATAGGCGGTGATGCGGCCATAATCGGGGATGAAGCTGTTCTCGGGGTCTTCGGTGGTAATCCGGCACTGGAGCGCATTGCCGTTGAGGCGGATTTCGTCCTGCGGCGGCACCCCGGTTTCGGCCGCCACGCCCAGATGGCCGCCTTCGGCAATGCGGATCTGCGCCTTGACGATATCGATGCCGGTCACCTCCTCGGTGACAGTATGTTCGACCTGGATGCGGGGGTTCACTTCGATGAAGTGGAAATCGCCGGTGCTTTCATCGAGCAGGAACTCGACCGTGCCGGCGCCGACATAATCGGTGGCGTTGCCGATGGCGAGTGCGGCTGCGCACAGCGCCTCGCGGAGCGGCGGCTCCACATAGGGGGCGGGGGCGCGCTCGATTACTTTCTGGTTGCGACGCTGGATCGAGCAATCGCGCTCGAACAGGTGCATGCGGGTGCCGTGCCGGTCTCCCAGCATCTGCACCTCGACATGGCGGGCGCGGCGGATAAGCCGCTCAAGATATACCTCGTCGCGACCGAAGGCGGCTTTCGATTCGCGCTTGCCGGCGCCCACGGCGTCGATAAGCCCGGACTCGTCTTCAATGGCGCGCATGCCGCGGCCACCGCCGCCCCAGCTGGCCTTGAGCATGAGCGGATAGCCGATTTTTGCTGCGATGGCCTTGATGGCTTCAGGATCGTCGGGCAGCGGCTCGGAAGCCGGGATGACCGGCACATTGGCGGCAATGGCGATATGGCGGGCCGAAACCTTATCCCCCAACGCGCGCATGGTGGCGGCCGCCGGCCCGATGAACAGGATTCCGGCGGCAGCACAGGCATCGGCAAAATCAGGGCTTTCAGAGAGAAAGCCATAGCCCGGGTGGATGGCATCGACCCCGGCGGCGACCGCCACATTTATGATGGTGGGGATATCGAGATAGGCGGCGATCGGCCCCAGCCCCTCGTTCAGCGGATAGGCTTCATCGGCCTTGAAACGGTGCAGGCCCAGCCGGTCTTCGGTGGCGAAGATGGCGACCGTGCGGATGCCGAGCTCGGTGGCGGCGCGGAACACCCGGATGGCGATCTCCGAGCGATTGGCCACCATCAGCTTGCTGATTCTGCGCGCCGGCACCGGGCTGCGGCTGGCTTCGGTCATCTGGTAACATCTCCTTTTCGTTTGCGGGTTGTGGCCGTTTTTGGCGGCTTAGGCCAGTTGAAGATTGCGGCCGGACAGCTGGCGCGGCTAACAGGGGCGGAGCGGGGGACAGGCCATGGATGTGACACGAAGAACAGCCTTGATGGCGGCCGCTGGGGCCGCAGCCGCCCCGGCCGGGGCGCTTACGCCTGTGGGCGCGGGGCCGCTAGGCGGCGCTGCCGGGGATGATGCGGCCTGGGCGCGGGTGGGCGCGCTCTATCCGGTTGCCCGCGAGATCATCCAGCTGGAATGTGGCTATTGGGGCAGCATGGCGGCCCCGGTGGCAGCGGTGCACCACGCCAATGTGGACCGGCTGAACCGCGAGAACAGCTGGTATGCAAGGCGTGCCATGTATGCGGACCAACGCATCGCGCGCGACCGCATGGCGGCAGCCATGGGCGTGCTGCCCGAAGAAGTGGGCATGGCGCGGAACGCCGCCGAGGCGCTTTCGGCGCTTATCGGCCAGTTCAGGGATGTGGGGCCGGGCGACCGCATTTTGTATGCGGACATTGATTATGAGAGCTGCCAGTCCTCCATGGTTTCGCTGGCGCGCGCGCGCGGTGCCGAGGCGGTGAAGATAAATGCGCCCCGCGAGCCTACCTATGAGGGGCTGATAGAGACCTATAAGCGCGCTATCGATGCGACGCCGCGGCTGAAGCTGGTGCTGCTCACCCACATGACCCACCGCGCCGGGCTGTTGTTGCCGGTGAAGGAAATTGCCGCCCATGCCCGCTCGCGCGGGGTGCAGGTTATCGCCGATGTGGCGCAGAGCTTCTATCAGGTGCCGTTCAAGCTGCCCGATCTCGGCGTGGATTTCATCGGCCTCAACCTCCATAAATGGGTGGGGGCGCCGCTGGGGATGGCGGGCTTTTACATTCGCAAGGGCATGACCGATGCGATTGCCCCGGCGCGCGAGGAGCCGGACGCAAAGCCCGATGACACCCAGGCCCGGCTGCACCTTGGCACCTTCGATTATGCGCCGATGCTCACTGTGCCCGCCGCATTCGATTTTCAGGCGCGAATTGACCCCGCGCAGAAGCTGGCCCGGCTGCAGGCGCTGCGGGACCGTTGGGTAAAGCCGCTCAGGGGGCTGGAGGGGCTGGAGATTTTGGTGCCCGATGATGCGCGCCTGCATGCCTCCTCCACCAGCTTCCGCATCAGGGGGCAGAACAGTGCGGCGCAGAATATCGCCATCACCGATATGCTGCTCGGCCGCTTCAACATCATGAGCGTGTACCGGAGCGGGCTGGCAGACGGGGCCTGTGTGCGGATAACGCCCAGCCTGTTCACCACGCCTGCCGAAGTGGATGCGCTGGTTCCGGCGCTGCGCACGCTGGTTGCGGAGCTTGCCCGCTAGGCCTTAAGGGCACACCATGCCCAGCCTGTTCGACAAGCTCTGGTCCTCCCACGAAATTGCCGCCACGCCCGGCGGCACCAGCCTGATTGCCATCGACCGGGTGTTCCTGCACGAACGCACCGGGGCCGCCGCGCTGAACAGCCTTGCCGCCGCTGGCCGCAGCGTGCGCCACCCGGCCCGCGCCTTTGTGGCGATGGACCATATTGTGGACACAAGGCCCGGCCGCACCGATGCCACGCTGATGCCCGGCGGCCAGGCCTTCATTACCGAAACCAGGGCGGCTGCGCGGGCCAATGGCCTTACGCTTTTCGATGTGGGCGACCCCGACCAGGGCATCATGCACGTGGTTTCGCCCGAGCTCGGCATCGTGCTGCCCGGCCTTACCCTGGTGGCGCCGGACAGCCACACCTGCACGCAAGGGGCGGTGGGGGCGTTGGCATGGGGCATTGGCTCCACCGAGGCCGAGCATGCGCTCGCCACCGGCACGCTGAGGGCGCGCAAACCGCCATCGATGCGGGTGCGCTTCGAAGGGGCGCTGGCGCCGGGCGTTACGGCCAAGGACATGGCGCTGGCGTTGATTGCGGCGCACGGCAGTGCCGGCGGGCAGGGCATGGCGATCGAGTTTGCCGGCAGTGCGGTGCGCGCGCTGCCGATGGAGGCGCGGATGACGCTGTGCAACATGGCGACCGAGTTTGCCGCCTTTGCTGCTTTCATTGCGCCCGATGAAACGACTTTCGGCTGGCTGAAGGGCCGCCGCCATGCGCCTTCAGGGGCGCTGTGGGAGCTGGCGCTGGCGCAGTGGCGGCTGCTCGCGTCGGATGCCGATGCCGGATTTGAACGCGAGATATTGATCGATGCCGCAACCATCGGGCTGATGGTGAGCTGGGGCACCTCGCCCTCCCAATCCATTCCCATCACCGGCACGGTGCCGGCGGATGCGGACGCGCGCCCGCTTGCCTATATGGGGCTGGAGCGTGGCCAGCGGCTGCTGGGGCTGCCGATTGCCGGGGCCTTCATTGGCAGCTGCACCAACAGCCGGCTTCCCGACCTGAGCCGCGCGGCTGCCATCGTGCGCGGGCGGCGCGTGGCCCCGGGCGTGCGGGCGCTGGTGGTGCCGGGATCGAGCGCGGTGAAGCGCGCGGCCGAGGCCGAGGGGCTAGACCGGGTGTTCCTGGAGGCCGGCTTCGAATGGCGGGAATCGGGCTGCTCGATGTGCTTTTATGCCGGCGGGGAGAGCTTTGGCGCCGGAGAGCGGGTGGTAAGCTCCACCAACCGCAATTTCGAAAGCCGGCAGGGGCTTGGCACCCGCACCCATATCACCAGCCCGGAAGTGGTGGCGGCAAGCGCGCTCGCCGGCCATATCGCGGCACCGGAATGAGCCGGCCGTTCACCACGCTGGTGGCCATTGCGGCGCCGATGCTCGAAGATAATATCGACACCGACATCATCATCCCGTCGCGCGAAATGAAATCCACCGGCAAGACCGGGCTGGCAGACGGGCTGTTCGCCGGCCGGCGCTATGCGGGCGGGCGGGAGCCGGACCCCGGCTTCGTGCTCAACCGGCCCGCTTATGCGCGCGCCGGCATCCTGCTTTCGGGCGCCAATTTCGGCTGCGGCTCCAGCCGGGAACATGCGGTGTGGGCGCTGGTGGAATGGGGCATCGCTTGCGTTATTGCGCCCAGCTTCTCGCCGATTTTTGCCGGCAATGCGGTGCGGGGCGGGCTGCTGCCGCTTGTGGCGCCGGCTGAGACGGTCGCTTTTCTGGCCAGTGTGGACGGCCCGGTGGCGGTTGATCTGCCGGCGCAGACGGTGGCGGCCGGCGGTCGCAGCTTTGCCTTCGAAATCGATGCCGAGGCCAAGGCCATGCTGATCGGCGGGCTGGATGCCATTGATCTTACGATGGAACAAATGCCGGCGATCCGCCGTTGGGAGGAGGCAGACCAACGGGTGCGACCATGGGTCTCGACCCCGCTGGGGTAGCGAAATGGCCGGTCAGTTCCCACATTAGGGGCTGGCAAGAACAATTGGAGAGTATGATGACAACGGAACAAACCATGTCGCCGAGCGGTGAAGACCGTCGCAGTGTCTTGAAGGCAGGCATGGCGATGGCCGGTGCTGCTGCCGTGGCCGGATCGGCCCGCGCGGCGCCGCTTTCAGCCAGCCAGATCGGCAAATCCCCGCTCGCGCAGCCCGAGCTGCCGTGGGGCGAGAGCGCGATGGCGCCGGTTATTTCGGCCGAGACGATCGGCTTTCACTACGGCAAGCACCATGCCGGCTATTTCGCCAATCTGAAGAAGCTGGTGGCCGATACACCGATGGCCGACCAGAGCCTTGAGGAAATCGTGATTGCCGCGCACCGCGACGGCAAGCAGGGGCTGTTCAACAACGCCGCCCAGGCATGGAACCACAATTTCTATTGGCAGAGCCTGTCGCCGACCGCCAAGGCACCTTCGGGCGTGCTCAAGGCCGCGATCGAGCGTGATTTCGGCAGCCAGGAAAAGCTGAACGAGGAGCTGGCCAAGGTAACCACCGGCCAGTTCGGCAGCGGCTGGGGCTGGCTGGTGAGCGACGCTGGCAAACTGAAGGTGATGAGCACGGCGATGGCCGACCTGCCGTTTACGCAGGGGTTGAAGCCGCTGCTGACGCTGGATGTGTGGGAACATGCTTATTATCTGGATTACCAGAACCGCCGCGCCGACCAGATCAACGCGCTGGTGAAGGACCATCTGGACTGGGACTTTGCAGGCAGGAACTACGCCGCCTGAGAAAAGCCGAGCGGCAGCCCGGCATCGGGCGTAAAACCATAAAGCGGCTCGCCGGGCAGGGCATCCGAAAGGATGTTCCGCACGGCGAGCAGTTTTTTGAGGTCTATGCCGGTATCAAGGCCCATCGCCTCCAGCATGAACACCAGATCTTCGGTGACGATATTGCCCGAGGCGCCGGGCGCGAACGGGCAGCCGCCCAGCCCCGCCAGCGAGGCATCGAAGGTGGTGATCCCCACTTCCAGCCCGGCGACTACATTGGCGAGCCCCAGCCCGCGGGTGTTGTGCAGGTGAAGGCCTGTCAGTTTGCTGGTGCCGATGGCGCTGTGCACGGCGCGCACCAGCGAGCGGACCTGCGCCGGATTGGCATAGCCGGTGGTATCGGAAAGCCCGACCTCATCGGCGCCCGCCGCCATCAGCGCTTCAGCGAGCTGCACCACCTTTGCCTCGCTCACCACGCCTTCCAGCGTGCAGCCGAATGCGGTGCTCACCGAGCCTTCGAAATGCACCTCATGGGGCGCTTCCCGCACCAGTTCGGCGATGGCGCGGGCCTCCTCCAGCACCTGTGCGTGGGTGCGGCGCAGGTTTTTCAGGCTGTGCGTTTCCGAAGCCGATAGCGGCAGGGTGAGCTTGTGTGCGCCCGCCGATATGGCCGCGCGGGCGCCGATTGCATTGGGCACCAGCACCGCGACCGTGAGCCTGGCGTGTTTGCGCGCGTGCGCCACCACCTGCGCAGTATCGGCCAGCTGCGGCAGCAGCTTGGCCGGCACGAAGCTGCCCACCTCGATCTCGCGCACGCCTGCCTGCACCAGGGCATCGATCCAGGCGGTCTTTACTGCCAGCGGCAGCACCGGATCGATGGACTGCAGCCCGTCGCGCGGGCCTACTTCGCTTACCAATATTGCCGGCGGCGGGCTGCTGGTCATGGCTTGCTCCAAAGGTTGTCCGGACATATGCCGGAAGCCTTTCGCAATGGGAAGGACGGACCCGATGGCCGAAGCACTGCTCCATGGGCTGAAGGTGGTCGAGTTCACCCATATGGTGATGGGGCCGGCGGTGGGAGCGATATTGGCCGAGCTGGGTGCCGAAGTGGTGAAGGTGGAGCCGATTGGCGGCGATGCAACAAGACGCCTGCTGGGGTCGGGCGCCGGCTATTTCCCCATGTACAACCGGGGCAAGGCGAGCATCTGCCTGGATCTCAAGTCCGAAGGCGGGCTTGGCGTGGCGCGCCAGCTGGCGGCAGCCGCCGACATTGTGGTGGAAAACTTTCGCCCTGGCGCGATGGAGCGGCTGGGGCTGGGCGCAGATGCGCTGCGGGCGGCCAACAAGCGGCTGATCTATTGCAGCGAAAAGGGATTTCTGCCGGGGCCGTATGAAGACCGCACGGCGCTGGATGAAGTGGCGCAGATGATGGGCGGGCTGGCCTATATGACCGGGCCTCCGGGACGGCCGCTGCGTGCCGGCGCCAGCGTGATCGATGTGACCGGCGGCATGTTCGGGGTGATCGGCGTGCTGGCAGCGCTGGAGGCGCGGCACCGGACCGGCGAGGGCGCACATGTGCAGAGCGCGCTGTTTGAGACCACCGCCTATCTGGTGGGGCAGCATATGGCGCAGATGGCGGTGACCGGTGTGGCAGCCGCACCCATGCCGGCGCGCGTCTCGGCCTGGGCGATCTATGATGTGTTCGAGACGGCCGATGACGACCAGATTTTTGTGGGTGTGGTGACCGACGGGCTGTGGGAGAAATTCTGTGCCCTGTTCGGCCTTGAAGACCTTTGGGCGGATGCGGGCCTGCGCGCCAACAATGCACGGGTGCGGGCGCGCGAGACTTTGCTGCCCCGCGTGCGCGCAGAGTTGAAGCGCTTCACCAAGGCCGAGCTGATTGCGCGGCTGGATGGCTCCGGGCTGCCATTTGCCCCCATCGGCCGGCCCGATGAGCTGTTTGACGATCCGCATCTGCTTGCCGGCGGCGGGCTGGCGCCGGTGATATTGGAGGATGGGCGCGAGACAGCCCTGCCGGTGATCCCGCTGAGTGTGGACGGGGTGCGGATGGGAGGCGCAGCCAAGCTGCCCAAGGCCGGCGCCGACACCGATGCGGTGCTGGCAGGCCTTGGGCTTGCGGCCGCCGAAGTGGCGGCACTGCGGGCAGCGGGGGCGGTTGCCTAGGCTATGGCGGCGCTGCGGCGGCGGCGGGCGACTGCGCCCACCATGCCAAAGCCGGCGATGAGCAGCGCCCAGCTAGCCGGCTCGGGCACCACCGCGAAGCTCTCGTAAGTGGTAAAGGAGGCGCCGTTGTTGGCGAAGAAGAGCGGGGTGCCGCCAGCGACCGCGGTGGTGAGGCCGTAGTCGAAGCTGGTGATGCCGGCCGTGAGCGGATCGATCGGGCCATGGTGATGTACCCACCAGACTTGCGCTATTTCGTCCGCAATGGCCGGTCGTCGGTAGCGGCGAGCCAGATGGCGGTGGCCCAGGCGGCTACATTCTGGTCGAACTGTGCCTTGTCCACCTTGTCCAGCGTATCGTCGGGGGTGTGGTGGATATCGAAATAGCGGGTCGCGTCCTGTTCGAGATCGATGATGCCCACGCCGTTTGCGACCAGCGGGGCAACATCGCCGCCACCGGATGATTTGTTGTTGCCAGAGGGTGCGATGCCGAGCGGCGCCAGCGCCAGCGCGATTTCCGCCACCAACGGCTGACCGGCCGCGCCCACCTGCGAATTGAGCCGCCACACCCGGTCGGCACCGGCATCGGATTCGCCGGCTAGCACGATCTTCTCGTCCTTATGCGCTGCTGCATAGGCGCGGCCGCCGAAGATGCCGACTTCTTCCGACCCCCAGAATACCAGCCGGATGGTACGGCGAGGTTTGATGCCGCTGGTCTTTGCATAGGCCTGAATCTGCTCGGCGGCGGCCATGGTGATGGCAATGCCGGCGGCATCATCGAGCACGCCGGTGCCAAGATCCCAGCTGTCCATATGGCCGCCGATGACAATCACCTCGTCAGATGTGCCCGGAATTTCGGCGCTGACATTGCCCGAGCGACCGGCGGGATCGAAGCTGGTGGTGATGGTGAGGTGGATGCTGACCGGGCCACGCTTCAACAGCCGCACCAGCTGATCGGCATCGGGGTTGGAGAGCGAGGCGGCCGGGGCGGGCGCCTGGCCGGGCCGCCAGTTGGTGCCGCCGGTGTGTGGATTGCGGTGATTATCGGTGCCGATGGGGCGGATGATGGTGGCGAGCGCGCCCTTGCTGGCGGCGACCGACGGCCCGGTGCGGCGCGCGGCACCGAAATAGCCATAGGAGCTGGCATCCTGTGCGGGTTTCATCGCACTGTCGATGAACACGATCCGGCCGGCATAGGCACCGGCGGGTGCAGCCTCGAGCGTCGCAAAATCGGGGACATAGGCGATCGGAGCGGTAATGCCCGCCGCTGGCGTGCTGCCGCTGTTGCCGAGCGCGCTTACGGCCAGCTTCTGCGGCGCTGCGCCGGTCACCTCGGCGGTCTCGATCCCGCGCTGCCAGACCGTGAGGGGGAAGAATTCCTCGCGGATATTGGTGAAGCCGGCATCTGCCAGTGCCTTTTTCGCCCAGTCGCGCCCGCGCTGTTCGGCCGGTGTGCCGGCGAGGCGCTGGCCGACGGTGGTGGTCAGGTCTTCGAGCAGCGCATAGCCGCTGTTTCCAGCGAGCGCCGCCGCCTGAATCTGGGCGGCCTGTTCCGGCCGGCTGGGCGCGGCGATGGCGGCGCTGGAAAGAAGAGCTGCGAAAAGGACGGCGCGGATCATGAGCAATTTCCCAGCAGTATCGGTTTTTATCCAGCGGCAAGGCTTGCACCAACGCATGGCTGTTTGAAAGCCCCGGTCCGGGCTGCTAGAGCCGGCGCATTCCTGCCCTCAAGAACTTCGGAGCCGGCCAATGGCCTATCAATATGCCTATGTGATGAAGGGTCTGTCCAAGACCTATCCGGGCGCGCCCAAGCCGGCGTTCAAGGATGTGACGCTGAGCTTTCTGCCGGGCGCGAAAATCGCCATCATCGGCCCTAACGGCGCCGGAAAATCGACGTTGATGAAGGTGATCGCCGGCATCGACAAGGAATATGTCGGCGAGGCCTGGGCGGCCGAGGGTGTGACCGTGGGGTATCTGCCGCAGGAGCCGCAGCTCGATCCGACCAAGGATGTGCGCGGCAATGTGATGGACGGGGTGCGGCCGGTGGCCGACATGATGACCCGGTTCAACGCGATCTCGGCCGAGATGGCCGACCCGAAGGACGATACCGACTTCGACAAGCTGATGGAGGAGATGGGCGACCTTCAGGAGAAGATCGACGCGGTGGACGGCTGGACGCTCGACAACCAGCTCGAGATCGCCATGGACGCGCTGCGGTGCCCGCCGGGTGACAGCGGCGTGGAAAGCCTTTCGGGCGGCGAGAAGCGCCGGGTGGCGCTGTGCAAGCTGCTGCTGGAAAAGCCGGATATCCTGCTTTTGGATGAGCCGACCAACCATCTCGACGCCGAAAGCGTGTCGTGGCTGGAGAACCATCTGAAGGAATACAAGGGGATGGCGATCCTCGTGACCCATGACCGCTACTTCCTCGATAATGTGGTGAAGTGGGTGCTGGAGCTGGACCGCGGCCGCGCCATTCCGTTCGAGGGCAATTATTCGGACTGGCTGGAAGCGAAATCCAAGCGGATGGCGCAGGAGGACCGGGAGGACGAAAGCCGGCAAAAGGCGATCAAGGACGAATTGCAGTGGATCCGCTCCAGCGCCAAGGCGCGGCAGACCAAGAGCAAGGCACGTATCAAGGCGTTTGACGAGCTAGTGGAGAAGCAGGCGAACCGCCGGCTGGGCAGCGCGCAGATTCTCATCCAGATTCCCGAGCGGCTGGGCAACACCGTTATCGAGGCGCAGAACCTCAGCAAATCCTACGGCGACAAGCTGTTGTTCGAGAATTTGAGCTTCAGCCTGCCGCCGGGTGGCATTGTGGGCATCATCGGCCCCAATGGCGCGGGCAAGACCACGCTGTTCCGGATGATAACCGGGCAGGAGACGCCCGATGGCGGCGATATCCGCGTGGGCGAGACGGTGAAGCTGGCCTATGTGGACCAGAGCCGCGATGCGCTGGCCTCTGGCAAGAACGTCTGGGAAGAAATTTCCGGCGGCAACGAGAAGTTCTATTTCGGCAAGAACGAGGTGCTGACGCGCGCCTATGTGGGCGCCTTCAACTTCAAGGGTGCCGACCAGCAGAAAAAGGTGGGCCAGCTTTCAGGCGGGGAACGCAACCGCGTGCACATGGCCAAGATGCTGGTGAAGGGCGGCAATGTGCTGCTGCTCGATGAGCCGACCAACGACCTTGATGTGGAGACACTGCGCGCGCTGGAAGAGGCGCTGGAGAGCTTTGCGGGCTGTGCGGTGGTTATCAGCCACGATCGCTTCTTCCTCGACCGATTGGCGACGCACATATTGGCCTTTGAAGGCGACAGCCATGTGGAGTGGTTCGAGGGCAATTTCGAAGCCTATGAGGAAGACAAGCGGCGGCGGCTGGGAGATGCGGCGGACCGGCCGACAGCGCTGACCTACAAGAAGCTGACTAGGTAGGCGCAGCGCGGCCTGCGCGCGCGCCGCGCGCGGACTTGCGCAAGCCCGGCCGGCGGGGCGGCTCGCCCATCGCCGGCCGAACCCGTCCGGTGCCAGCGCGGGCTGTGGCCGCTCCCATGGCTCCCTCCCGGCCCTGCACGCCTTGCAATTTCTGAGGCGCCCCAGCCGCTGCGTCGTGCTAGCCTCGCTGACATGATTCCGCACGCCCTCGCGCTTCGCACTCTCGCCTTTGCAGCATTGCTCGCCGCTGGCCCGGCAACCGCAGGCGAGCCAGCGGATTTTGCCGCCCGCACCCTTGCCGTGCACAATGAGGAGCGTGCTGCTTTGGGGGTGGGGCCGCTGGCGTGGGATGCCGATCTGGCGTCAGACGCGCGGCGCTGGGCCATTTACCTCGCCCGTGAGCGGCGCTTCGAGCATGATTCGGGCGATCTCATGGAGCCGCAGGGCGAGAATTTGTTCATGGGCACCAGCGGCCATTTCAGCCTTGAAACCATGCTTGGCCGCTGGGTGGAAGAAAAGGCGCTGCTCGACGGGCCGGAAAACTGGCAGGCGCATTTTCCAGCGGCCGGGCATTACACCCAGATGGTCTGGCGCGGCACCAGCCGGCTCGGTTGCGCAATCGCCGACAATGGGGAGGATGAATATCTGGTGTGCCGCTACACCAGCCCCGGCAACATGATCGGCCAGCCGGCCTGGTAGACCTCAGGGCGCCAGCCAGCGCCCCTGCCATCCATCACCAGCTTCAAATAGCGCCCGCCGGTGGCCGGTGTTGGCAAGGTGCAGCCAGTCTATCCGGGTGAGCCGGACCAGCAGCAGCGCGAAATTGGGGCGGGCGGGATCGATCTGCTCCTGCGTTGGCTGCTGGCCCTCCACCTCGGCCGGCAGGCCCGAGCCGGGGCCGGCAAGCGCTGCTCCGGGCGGGTGCAGCGCCATATAGCAGCGCCGCGCAAACAGGCTGGAAGCCGCCCAGGCGGCATCGGCAGACAGACTGTCGGTTTCCACCAGCCCGGTGCCGGCGAGCCGAAGCTGGATGTTTTCGCCGGGATGATAGGCGAGCACGCTGACCGGCTGGCCGTGGAGCGCCCGGGCCTTGGGCGAGCGGGCATCGGTGTGGAAGCGGAGCAAAGCGCCTTCGCGCACCGCCTTGCGGAGCACCATCACCCGCGCATCCGGAAGCCCGGCTGCATCGAGGCTGGCGACCACCGGCGTGTGCACCGGGCTGCGCCTGTCCGCTGCGCCCCGCACCAGCAGCCGCCAGGCAGTATCAAGGGCTTCGGCCAGCAGAGTGTCGCTGCTTGGCGGATCGCCGTCTGCCACCCGTCAGGCCTTTTCGAGTGCCCGGGTGGCGGCAATTTTTTCCTTCCACTGGGCCGGGCCGGTCTTGTGCACGCTGGTGCCTAGCGCATCGACAGCGACCGTGACCGGCATGTTCTCGACGGTGAATTCGTAAATCGCTTCCATGCCCAGCTCCTCGAACGCCAGCACCTTGGCGGCCTTGATCGCCTTGGCGACCAGATAGGCAGCACCCCCTACGGCCATCAGATAGGCAGCCTTGTGGCGGGCGATGGCTTCGATTCCGGCCGGTCCGCGCTCGGCCTTGCCGACCATCGCGATGAGGCCGGTTTCGGCGAGCATGGTTTCGGTGAACTTGTCCATGCGGGTGGCGGTGGTGGGGCCGGCGGGGCCGACCACTTCCCCCGCCACCGGATCGACCGGCCCCACATAATAGATGACGCGGTTGGTGAAATCGACCGGCAGCGGCTCGCCCGCCGCGATCATTTCGACCAGTTTTTTATGGGCAGCATCGCGCCCGGTGAGCATCCGGCCATTCAGCAGCAGCCGGTCGCCCGGCTTCCAGCTGGCGACAATGGCCGGGGTTAGCGAATCGAGAACGACCGGAATCGCCTGCGGGCTGGGCTTCCAGTCCACCTTGGGCCAGCCGGCGAGATCGGGCTCTTCAAGGTGCGCGGGGCCGGAGCCATCAAGGGTGAAATGCGCGTGGCGGGTGGCGGCGCAATTGGGGATCATCGCCACCGGCTTGGAGGCGGCATGGGTGGGGCAGCTCATGATCTTCACATCGAGCACGGTGGCCAGCCCGCCCAGCCCCTGCGCGCCGATGCCCAGATCGTTCACCGCATCGTGCAGCTCGATCCGCAGTTCCTCGGTGGGGTTGGCTGCCCCGCGCGCCTTCAGCTCGGCCATGTCGATGGGGTCCATCAGCGATTCCTTGGCCATGAGCATCGCCTTTTCAGCGGTGCCGCCGATGCCGATGCCCAGCATGCCCGGCGGGCACCAGCCGGCGCCCATCAGCGGCACGGTGTTCACCACCCAGTCCCGAATCGAATCGCTGGGGTTCAACATGGCGAACTTGGCCTTGTTCTCGGAGCCGCCGCCCTTGGCGGAAACGGTGATCTCGACCGTATTTCCGGGCACCAGCTCGATATGGGTGACCGCAGGCGTATTGTCGCGGGTGTTCACCCGGGCGAAGGCGGGATCGGCCACAATGGAGGCGCGCAGCTTGTTTTCCGGGTGAAGATAGGCGCGGCGCACGCCTTCGTTTATCATTTGTTCAACGGTAAGAGTGGCTTCGAAGCGAACGTTCATACCGATTTTAACAAAAGCCACCACAATGCCGGTATCCTGGCAGATTGGCCTATGGCCTTCCGCGCACATCCGGCTGTTGGTGAGGATCTGGGCGATGGCATCTTTGGCAGCGGGGCTCGCTTCTGCGTCATAGGCCCGGCCGAGCGCGCGGATGTAATCCATCGGGTGGAAATAGCTGATATATTGGAGGGCATCGGCAACCGACTCGATAACGTCCTGCTGTTTGATCACGGTCTGTGCAGGCATGATGGCTGGCTCCCCCCGATGGTGTCCGGCGGATGATAGCGGCGCACGGCGGGCAGGGCGAGCGGTGCGTTATATCGCAGCCCCGGTGGTGCCGGTTTGAACCTGTATGAGCCAGTGCTGCCAAGCGGTTGATGATGCGTTGAAAGGGCTGAAATGCCGCACGATTTTACAGTTTTTGGACATGTTTGGACTTGCACTTTCAGCCGCTTGAGGCACAATCCCTAGTCATGATTTCGGTGATGGCTACTAGCTATGGTGGCTGGCCGCGAATGTGGGACAGAACTGGGGATAAGAGGACAATTACACTGCTGCGGGAACGTGGCTGTGGAAAACGGGGATAAGATGGCGCAGGCCGATTTGGCGCGTGACCCCGTTTTGTTCTCGGTCTATTATTGGGGGCATGAACGTGAACGATTTTCAGGAGCGCACAGAGGTGACCGAGGAAAGCGCATTGCTGGCGGAAGCGCCGGCCGCTGCTTCCGGCAAGGCCGAGGCGGCGCCGGCTGTGGCTGCTCCGGTGCCGCTGGCATCGAATGCGGTGCTGCCGTGGCAGTTTCCGGTGGTGGTGGACCGGGAGCGTGATGCGCTGCTGACCGACTTTGGCCGCGAGACGCTGAACGACCGCTATCTGCTGCCGGGCGAGGGCTATCAGGACCTGTTCGCGCGGGTGGCGGCTGCCTATGCCGATGATGCAGCGCACGCCCAGCGGCTGTATGATTATATTTCGCAGCTGTGGTTCATGCCGGCGACGCCGGTGCTTTCCAACGGCGGCACCGGGCGGGGGCTGCCCATCAGTTGCTACCTGAATTCGGTGAGCGACAGCCTGGAAGGGATTGTCGGCACCTGGAACGAGAATGTGTGGCTGGCCTCGCGCGGCGGCGGCATCGGCACCTATTGGGGCCGGGTGCGCGGCATCGGGGAGCCGGTGGGGCTCAATGGCAAGACCAGCGGCATCATTCCCTTTGTGCGGGTGATGGACAGCCTGACGCTGGCGATCAGCCAGGGGTCGCTCCGGCGCGGATCGGCGGCGGTGTACATCGACATCTCGCACCCCGAGATCGAGGAGTTTCTGGAAATCCGCAAACCTTCGGGCGATTTCAACCGGAAGGCGCTCAACCTGCACCACGGCGTGCTGGTGACCGATGCCTTTATGGAAGCGGTGCGCGAGGGCGCGAGCTTCGATCTTACCAGCCCCAAGACCGGCGAAAAGCGTGGGCAAGTGGACGCGCGCGGCCTGTTCACCAAGCTGGTCGAGACCCGGCTGGCAACCGGCGAGCCCTATATCATCTTCGTGGATGAGGTGAACCGCACCATGCCCCGCCACCAGCGCGAGCTGGGGCTGAAGGTGACGACATCGAACCTGTGTTCCGAGATCACGCTGCCGACCGGCCCGGACCATCTGGGCAACGACCGGACCGCGGTTTGCTGCCTTTCGTCGCTCAACCTCGAAACCTGGGACCAGTGGGAAGGCCAGCCGCAGTTCATCGAGGATTGCATGCGCTTTCTCGATAATGTGCTGCAGGATTACATTGACCGTGCCGAGCCGGAGATGGCCCGCGCCCGCTATGCCGCCTCGCGCGAACGCTCGGTGGGGCTGGGGGTCATGGGGCTGCACAGCTTCTATCAGGCGCGCGGCATTGCCTTTGAAGGGGCCATGGCCAAGAGCTGGAACCTGAAGATCTTCAAGCACATCCGCGCGCAGGTCGATGCTGCCTCGATGGCGCTGGCGGTGGAGCGCGGGCCATGCCCGGATGCCGCCGACATGGGGGTGATGGAGCGGTTCAGCTGCAAGATGGCGATTGCGCCCACGGCCAGCATCTCGATCATCGCTGGCGGCACCAGCGCGTGCGTGGAGCCGATCCCGGCCAATATCTACACGCACAAGACGCTTTCGGGCAGCTTTTCGATCCGCAACCCTTATCTGGAGCGGCTGCTCATTGAAAAATCCAAGAATTCGGATGCGGTGTGGAACATGATCCTCGAGCGCGGCGGCTCGGTGCAGCACCTCGATTTCCTGAGTGCGGACGAAAAGGCGGTTTACCGCACCGCCTTCGAAATCGACCAGCGCTGGCTCCTCGAACTCGCCGGCGACCGCACGCCCTCTATCGACCAGGCCCAGACACTGAACCTGTTCATCCCCGCCGATGGCGAAAAAGGGGATCTGCGCATGCTGCACGTCCGCGCCTGGGACCGCGGCATCAAA
>JBBQIP010000034.1:0-16677 GCA_038325045.1 Sphingomonadales bacterium | reverse complement strand
CCACGATCAGCGACAGATAGGTGATGAGCACCACCACCAGCCCCAGCCCCAGCTCATCAGCCAGCTCCGGCGCCACCCCCGCCCAGGCGGTCAGCCGCTCGCCCACCGGCCCGGCCAGCGTGGCGCCCGAATAGGCGCCGTTGATGACGCCCACCAGCGTGATCCCGATCTGCACGGCCGAGAGAAACCGCCCCGGCGCCTCGGCCAGGCTAATCGCTGCCGCAGCTCCCCGGCTGCCGGCGTCGGCCAGCGCCCGCAGGCGCGGCTTGCGCGCAGAAACAATCGCCAGTTCCGACAGCGCGAAAAAGCCGTTCAGCAGCACCAGCGCCACGATGATCGCGACATCAAACCAGGGAAAGGGCTGCATTGGCTCCGAAAAATGACGCGGGCCGCATGGACCCGCCGCCCATCATTATGCGAAAATGCGCCCAAGGCGAAGGCCGCTGTTCATCTTCGGATAAGACGGTCGGTCACATGAGCGTTGCAAGATATAAAAAAGGGAAGAGATAATGAAAAATCGCATACTTATGGGCGCCGCCGCCACCAGCCTGGTGCTCGCAGGCTGCGCCACCAACCCCGATACCGGCCAGCGCACGGTCAGCCGCCCGGCGGCGACTGCAGCCGCCGGTGCGGGTGCGGGCGCTCTGCTCGGCGCGCTGCTCGGCGGCCGCAACAACCTTGCGGATTTATTGATCGGCGCCGGAATCGGCGCCATCGCCGGCGGCGCCGTGGGCGGCTATATGGACCGCCAGGAGCGCGAGCTTCGCCAGCGCACCGCCAACAGCGGTATCGAGATCGAGCGCGACGGCGATGAAATCAACCTCACCATGCCGTCCGGCGTAACCTTCGATTTCAACTCGGCTGCGGTAAAGCCGCAGTTCCGCCCGGCGCTCGACCAGGTGGCGCAGACGCTGGCCAGCTACCAGAGCACCTTCATCGACATTTCGGGCCACACCGATTCGATTGGTACCGATGCGGTAAACCAGCGGCTTTCCGAGCAGCGGGCAACCGCGGTGGCCGATTACCTGTCGTATCAGGGCGTCAACCGCGCCCGCCTCGCCACGCGCGGCTACAGCAAGCAGTTCCCGGTCGCCTCCAACGATACCGAGGAAGGCCGGGCACAGAACCGCCGGGTCGAGATCAAGCTCTCGCCGGTCACCGAGCAGGATGCGCAGGGCGTGCGGGCGCCAGCACAGCCGCGCTGAACCGGGCCAAACCGCTTTACCGCCGCAGCGTTGCTCCCAGCTTCGCTGCGGCGGCGATAATCGCCTGTGACACTGCCTCGATCCCGGCATCGGTCAGGCTTTGCTCGCCGGGCTGAAGCGTCACCTCCACTGCCAGGCTGACCATGCCCTCGGGCACCCCGGCACCGGTAAACCGGTCGAACAGCCGGGCGCCTTTGATCAGCTGCTTGTCGGCGCCCTGCACGGCGCGAACCAACGCATCGGCCGCAAGCGTGGCCGGCACCAGAAACGCGAAATCGCGCGTAAACGCCTGCAACACCGGCGGTGCCCAGGCCTCCCGCTTGCGGCTGCGCGGCGGCAGGCTGTCCAGATAAAGCTCGGCCGCCGCGACCGCCCCCTTCAGCCCGAAACGCTGCACCACCGCCGGGTGCAGCAGCCCGAAATCGGCCAGTACTGCCTTGCCAAGCGTCAACCGCCCGGCCCGGCCGGGGTGCCACCAGCCATCGGCCGGCGCCACAACCGAAAGCCGGTCGATCGGCACACCCAACACCGCCAGCGCTGCCAGTGCGTCGGCCTTGGCATCAAATGCATCCGGCGGCTGCGCCGCACCCTGTCGCCAGTCGCGCGGCCGGGCCTCGCCGGCCAGCAGCAGGGCCGCGGTGGGGCGTTCGGCATCGGCGCCGTAGCGGCTGCCAAGCTCGAAAAGCCGTATCCACGCCAGCCCCCGGTCGCTGCCGCGCTGGGCCGCAGCCAGCAGCCCCGGCAGCAAAGAGGGCCGCATGGCAGCCATATCGGCGGAAATCGGATTTTCGAGCGTGAAAGCCGCACCGCCGAAGGCTTCCGCATCGGCCGGCGGCAGGAAGCTCCAGCTTATCGCTTCATGAAAGCCTGCCGCTGCCAGCGCGCGCCGCAGCCGCCGGGCCTGGCGCTGAGCCGGCGTTGCCGTGGGGCGCGCCACACCGTCCGGGCGCGGCAGCGGGGTAGCCGGGACAAGGTCCAGCCCATGGATGCGGATGACCTCCTCAACCAGATCTTCCTCGCCGTCGATATCGCGCCGCCAGCTGGGAATCGTCACCGTCCAGGGCTCGCCGCGCTCCACTGCAAAGCCCAGCCGCTCCAGAATGGCTGCCTGCTCGTTCTCGTCCACTGCCAGCCCGGCCAGCCCGGCCACCCGCGACGGGCGGAACGCGAGGCTGCGCGGCGCCAGCGGCAGCGTGCCCACCGCCAGCACATCCGAAGCCTCGCCGCCGCACAGCTCCAGCACCATGCGGGTGGCAAGCTCCAGCCCGGGGCCGACAAAGCCCGGATCGACCCCGCGCTCGAACCGCGCCCTCGCATCGGAGTTGATGCCCAATGCGCGCCCGGTTGCGCCAATCCGCTCGGGCGTGAAATAGGCCGCTTCGATAAGCACGGTGCCGGTATCCTCGGAAGCGCCCGATGCCATGCCGCCCATGATGCCGCCAATATCGTGCACCTGCGCCTCATCGGCGATCACCGTCATCGTCTCGTCGAGCGTATAGGTGCGGCCGTTCAGTGCCTCGATCGTCTCCCCGGCGCGGGCCAGCCGCGCGGTCAGCCCGCCCTGCAGCCGCTCCACGTCATAAACATGGAGCGGACGCCCGCAATCAAGGCTCAGGAAGTTGGTGATATCGACAAGCGCCGAAATCGGCCGCAGCCCCACCGCCCGCAGCCGCTGCTGCAGCCAGGCCGGCGACGGTCCATTGCGAACACCACGCACCACCCGGCCGAAAAACGCCGGACAGCCCTGCACATCGGTGATGGCAATCGGCACCGGGCAGGGAAAACCGCCCTCCACCGGCGCGATCACCCGCTCGCGGAGGGTGCCGATCCCCATGGCGGCAAGATCGCGGGCAATGCCGTGCACCCCCATGCAATCCTGCCGGTTGGGGGTAACGCTCACATCGAAAACCGGGTCGGCCAGCCCGGCCCAGTCGATGTAGCGCGCCCCCACCGGCGCTTCATCGGGAAGCTCGATGATACCGTCATGTTCTTCGGAGAGCTCAAGCTCGCGCATCGAGCACATCATGCCGCGCGATTCCACGCCCCGGATGGCGGCCACCTTCAAGGTTATGCCGCTTCCGGGCACAAATGTGCCGGGCGCGCCGAACACCCCCTTCATGCCGGCCCGTGCATTGGGCGCGCCGCACACCACCTGCACCGGCTCGCCAGCGCCCGTATTCACGCTCAGCACCTGCAGCTTGTCGGCCTGGTTGTGCGGGCTTGCGGCCAGCACCTCGGCAATGAGGAAGGCCCCCAGCCGCTCGCTCGGGTCCTCTATGCTCTCCACCTCCAGCCCGCAGCGGGTGAGCGCCTCGGAAATGGCCGGCACATCGGCGCTGGTCTCCAGATGGTCGCGGAGCCACGAAAGCGTGAACTTCATGCGCCCGCTCCGCCGCTGATGCTGGGCATGTCGAAGGCCGAAAAGCCGTGGTGCGCCAGCCAGCGCTGGTCCCCATCAAAAAACGCGCGAAGATCGGTCAGCCCGTATTTGAGCATCGCCAGCCGGTCCACGCCGGTGCCAAAGGCAAAGCCCTGCCACACATCCGGGTCCAGCCCGCAGGCTGCAATCACCCGGCGGTGCACCATGCCCGAGCCGAGAACTTCCAGCCACTTGTCCACCTCGCCCGCCGCCGCCGGCTTGCCGGTTTTGGAGGAATAGCCCACATCCACCTCAACCGAAGGCTCGGTGAAGGGGAAATAGCTGGGCCGGAACCTCAGGCTCACATCCTCCACTTCGAAAAACGCCTTGATGAAGGTCTCCAGCGTCCAGCGCAGCTGGGCGAGCGTGGTCCCCTTGTCGATCACCAGCCCCTCGATCTGGTGGAACATCGGCGTATGGGTGGCATCGCTGTCCGACCGGTAAACCCGACCCGGCGCGATGACACGGATGGGCGGCTCCTGCGCCATCATGGTGCGGATCTGCACCGGCGAGGTATGGGTGCGCAGCACGCGCCGCAGGTTCTCGCCGTTGCGACCGGGAAAATAGAAAGTATCGTGCATTGCCCGCGCCGGGTGCGATTCGGGCATGTTGAGCGCGGTGAAATTATGCCACTCGTCCTCAATCTCGGGGCCGGTCGCCACGCTGAAGCCCATATCGGCGAAAATCTCCGCCAGCTCGTCCATCACCTGGGAAACCGGGTGGATGCTGCCCTGCGGGGCTAACAGCGCGGGCAGCGTCATATCCTGATGTTCAGTTGCCAGGCGGGCATCCATGGCGGCACGGTCAAGCACATCCTTGCGCTCGCCCAACGCGGCGCTCACCGCTTCTCTCAGGCCATTAAGACGCGGACCTTCGGTCTGGCGCGCTTCTGGCGACATGCCACCCAGTGTCTTCAAAAGCGACGTGACCGCGCCTTGCTTGCCAAGTGCGGCCACACGCACTGCGTCCAGCGCCGCCGGGGTCTCGCTTGCAGCGATTTCAGCGAGCAGCCGCTGCTGAAGCTGGTCGGTCTCGTCGCTCATCATGGGTCCCTTGGCTCGGCGGAGCGGTTAGCGGCTCGGGGACCGAAAGGCAAAGGCTGCGACTCTCTGCCACACGGAACCCTCAAGGGACCCTGCGCGTTTACAGGACAGATCGAACAGAAAAGGAAACCGGAGCATGGACCGTGCCGAACTGCTCCCTGCCCTCAGCATGTTTACGCTGGTGGGCGGGTTCATTGCCATTCTAGTCTACTTCGCCGTTTATTGGTCGAAGCGCAAAAATCGCCCGCCAAGTGATGGCGGACCACCGACCCGGGACGGCTCGAAGTAGAGCCGGCCCGGGGGGGGCAATCGTTCAGGCCGCAACCGCCGGCTTGGCGTCGAGCGCCTTTTGCACCTGGGCAACGATGGCCTTGAACGTCTCCGGCTCGTGCATCGCAATATCAGCCAGAACCTTGCGGTCGAGGTCGATGTCGGTGAGCGTCAGGCCGTGGATGAACACGCCGTAGGTCAGGCCTTCTTCGCGCACGGCTGCGTTGATCCGCTGGATCCACAGCGCGCGGAAGTTGCGCTTGTTCACCTTCCGGTCGCGATAGGCATATTGCCCCGCCTTCTCCACCGCCTGCTTGGCGATGCGAATGGTGTTCTTGCGCCGGCCGTAAAAGCCCTTGGCGGCTTCGAGAATGCGCTTGTGGCGCGCGTGGGTGGTTACACCCCGTTTCACACGTGACATGGGTTACCCTCCTACTTCAGGCCGTAGGGGGCCCAGAGCTTCACCCGGGGCGTATCCGCCTCGGAGAGAACACTGGTGCCACGGTTCTGGCGGATATATTTGGCATTATGGCTGATCAGGCGGTGCCGCTTGCCGGCCACGCCATGCTTGATCTTGCCTGTAGCGGTGAGCTTGAAGCGTTTCTTCACACCGCTCTTGGTCTTGAGCTTGGGCATTTCGGTCTCCTGTCGGACGCATCTTGAGCCGCCACGGAAGCCCATTTGCCCGGGCGGCTCGGTCATGCGAAGCGCTGGCACATAACGAACCGCCGCCGCGAGCGCAACCCATTTGCCGCACGCACGCCTCTGGAGGTTCAGGCGTGCCCGGCTTCGGCGCTCAACTGGCCTATGTCCACGCCCAGCTTGGCAAAGGCCGCCTGCCAGCGGTCTGCCAGCGGCCGGTCGAACACGATCTGCGAATCGCCCGGTGCGGTCTGCCAACCATGGCGCGCCAGTTCCTCGTCCAGCTGCTGCGGGCCCCAGCCGGTATAGCCCAGCATAGCCTGCCAGCGCGCCGGGCCCCGGCCGCCGGCAATATCCTTCAGCACATCCAGCGTGCTGGTCATGCCCCACAAGTTGCCGACCAGAATCGTGCCCTGGCCTTCATATTCGGGCGTGTGCAGCACAAAGCCGCGCCCCGGCTCCACCGGCCCACCCTGTAGCACCGGCCGCTCGGGCGTATCAGCCGGGTCGATCTCCAGCTGGCGCATCAGCTCAGGCACCGAAAGTTCGGGGATCGGGCGGTTGGCTACCAGCCCGAGCGCGCCATTTTCGTCGTGCACGCACATGGCGATCACGGTCCGCTCGAACCGCGGATCCCCGATGCCGGGCATGGAGAGCAGCAATTGCCCGCTGAGATAGGGAGGCTGGACCATCACCCCTATATGGGGGGGCCGGATTGGCTGCGGCAAGCCCCGCAGCGGTCGCAGCCGCTCCGCCCGGTGCTGGACGGCATGCGGCGCGCCCTGTATCGCCCTTTGGCACCCCAACCCTGCACCTGTCTGAGAAGGACCATCGGCATGACCATCAAGCCCGGAGACGCAATCCCGCAAGCAACGCTGGTCAAGGCCACCGCCGATGGGCCGGACCAGATCGGCACCGATGCGCTGTTCGGCGGCCGCACCGTGGCGCTGTTCTCGGTGCCCGGCGCCTTCACGCCCACCTGCTCGGCCAAGCATCTGCCCGGCTTTGTCACCCATGCCGCAAAGCTGCATGATGCCGGCGTCGATGAAATCGTCTGCCTGTCGGTGAACGACGCCTTTGTGATGCACGCCTGGGCCAAGTCCGCCAACGCAGTCGGCGTGGTCACCATGATCGCCGATGGCAATGCCGGCTTCACCAAGGCACTGGGCCTCGAGATGGACGCCAGCCGCTTCGGCATGGGCACCCGCGGCCAGCGCTTCTCGATGCTGGTGAAGGACGGCAAGGTTGCCGAACTTTACATCGAGGAGCCCGGCGCCTTCGGCGTTTCCAGCGCCGAGCATATGCTCGCTCACCTGGGCTGAGCCGACAGAACAGGGAGCCTGATGGCAGTAAGCCGCCGCCAGCTTTTCGTGGGCGCCGCCGCCGGCACTGGCCTGCTGCTGGGCTGGGCGGTGTGGCCGCGCGCCCATGCACCAGCACTCTCGGCCGGGCCGGATGAAAGCGTTCTCAGCAGCTGGGTGAAGCTTGGCAGCGACGGCCGGGTGACGATTGCGATTCCGCAGGCGGAAATGGGCCAGGGCATCTGGTCCGGCCTCGCCCAGATCCTGGCCGATGAAATGGGCGCGGACTGGGAAACGGTGGCCGTGGAACCGGCCACGCTCGCGCCCGATTATGCCAACCGCTATCTCATCGCAAAGCCCATGGAGGCACTGCCCGCCGTGGTGCGCGGGCTGGCAACCGGCATCGGTGTCCGCGTGGTCGAATATTTCGATTTTCAAATCACCGGCGGCAGCGGCTCGGTGCGCGGCTATGAAGCGCCGTTGCGCGCGGCAGGTGCGGTGGCGCGCGACATGCTGTGCCGCGCCGCCGCCGCCCGGCTGGGCGTAAGCGCCGATGCGTGCGACACGCAAGGCGGCTTCGTGATTCACAAGGCCAACCGGATTCCCTTTGCCGATCTTGCGGTCGATGCAGCAGCGCTCGACCCGCCTTCCGAGCCGCAGCTGCGCACCACACGCACGCTGTCCGGCAAGCCGCTGCTGCGGCTGGACGTGCCGTCCAAAACCGATGGCAGCGCGCGCTTCGGGGCGGATGTGCGGCTGCCCGGCATGCACTATGCCGCCATTGATCAGGGGCCTATCGGCGCGCGGCGCACCGGCATTGCCAACAAGCGCATGCCGCCCGGCTGCCAGCTGGTGGAGGCCGATGATTTCGTGGCCGTGGTGGCCCCCGGCTGGTGGCAGGCCAAAAAGGCGCTCGACGCGCTCGATATCCGCTACGACCTTGGCGAATTGCCGCCCGGCCCCTGGATGACCGCAAAGCTCGACGCCGCGCTCGACAACCAGGACGGGCTGGAAACGAAGCGCACGCGCGATGACGGCGATGCAGTGCCGCTGCTCGATACGCCCACACCCGATGGGGTGAGCGCCGATTATGCGCTGCCCTTCCTGGCCCATGCCTGCATGGAGACCATGACCGCGACCGCGCGTATCACCGATGGCCGGTGCGAGGTCTGGCTGCCCACCCAGTCTCTCACCCTGTCAAGCTGGGCAGTCGCCAGAACGCTCGACCTCGATGATGAGGCAGTGACCGTCTATCCCACGCTGCTGGGCGGCGGCTTTGGCCGCAAGGTGGAAACCGATGCCGCCAAACAGGTCGCGATCATCGCCCGCGCCAGCGGCAAGCCGGTCCAGCTCATCTGGAGCCGGGAGGAAGACTTTGGCCATGATTGCTACCGCCCCCCGGTTGCCGCCCGGATGCGCGCCACGCTGGAAGGCAGCGGCGGGGGCGCCCGGATAAAGGCACTGGCGGTGCGGCTGGCGGCGCCCGACCTGAGCGCCGGCGTGATGGCCCGCAACGTGCCGAAAATCGCCGGCAGCCCCAAGGCCGGCGGCCAGATTTTCGACGGCATGGAAACGGTGCCCTATGCGCTCCCGGCCGTGGCTCTGGAGCATATTCTGGTCGATACGCCGGTGCCGCTGGGCTTTTGGCGGTCGGTCGGCAACAGCTACACCGGTTTCCTGATGGAAAGCTTCATGGACGAGCTGGCGGCGCGGGCCGGCGTCGATCCAGCCGCCTTCCGGCTCGCGCATCTTGAAGGCAAGCCGCGCCATGCCGCTGTTCTGCGCACGGTGGTGGACATGGCCGGCAACCGCGAGCCCGCCACTACCGAAGGCGTTCGCACCGCAACCGGCATCGCGCTGTGGGAAAGTTTCGAGAGCATCGTGGCCATGGCAGCGGCGGTGCGAATTGCGCCGGGCGAGGCGCCAATGGTCACCCAGCTCTGGATCGCGGCCGATTGCGGCCGGGTGATCAACCCCGATTCGGTGCAGGCTCAGCTGGAAGGTGCAGCGCTGTTCGGGCTTTCGGCCGCGCTCACCGGCAGCGCCAGCTTTGCCGATGGCGAGGCGCTGGAGCGCAACTTCGACACCTCGCCGCTGCTCGATATGGCCAGCGCACCGGCCATCGAAATCACCCTCATCGCCTCGAACGAGCCGCCTGGCGGGGTGGGTGAAACCGGCACGCCCCCGGTGGCGCCGGCGGTTGCCAATGCCATCGCCCTTGCAACCGGCGAAAGGCGGCGCCGGCTGCCGCTCGGCGGGCCAGTGGGCCGCAAGCCGGTCAACAACCTGAATGCGGCAGCGGCTGATCCGGCTGCGGCGGCAACGCCGCTCGACTCGGCTGCGGAAATGCCGGAAACGGTGCGGTAGTCATGACCGCGACCCTCCCTCCCGAAACCATGCCGCCAGTCGGCCGAGCGGATGATGCCGCCGATTTGCCCGTAGCCACACGTCCAGCAACGAAACAACCGCCGGCAGCTACAGCCGCCGCCACCGGCCCGGCAGCGGTGCTTCCGCCTTCGCATCCGCCGGTGCTCACCGGGCGCGTGGGGGTGCTCATGGTCAATCTCGGGTCGCCGGATTCGACCGAGGTGGCCGATGTCCGCCGCTTTCTGGGGGAGTTTCTGTCAGACACACGGGTCATCGAAATCCCGGCGTTCCTGTGGCAGCCCATTTTGCGGCTGCTCATCCTCAACATCCGGCCGCGCACCACGGCCGCCAACTATGCCAAGGTCTGGACACCGGAAGGCTCGCCGATAACCGTCATCACCCGCAAGCAGGCAGAAGCACTGGAAGGCCGCTTCGGGCCAAAGGTGACCGTGGACTGGGCGATGCGCTACGGCAGCCGTTCGATTGCAGACCGGATGCAGGCGATGATGGACCAGGGCTGCGACCGCATCCTGCTGGTGCCGCTCTACCCGCAATATTCCGCCGCCACCAATGCCAGCGTGGTCGATGCCGCCAATGCCGCACTGGCCAAATGGCGCTGGCAGCCGGCGCTGCGCACGCTGCCGCCCTATTACGACAACCCCGATCATATCGAGGCGCTGGCAGCCTCGGTCCGCACCGGGCTGGCCGGGCTCGATTTCACGCCCGATCTCATCGTCACCAGCTTCCACGGCATGCCCCAGCGCACGCTGGACAAGGGTGATCCCTATCATTGCCAGTGCCGCAAGACCGGCCGGCTGCTGGCCGAGGCGCTGGCCATGCCGGTGCGCGTCACTTTCCAGTCCCGCTTCGGCCGCGCTGAATGGCTGCGGCCCTATACCGATGCCACGCTGGAAACCCTGGCTTCCGAGGGCCACAAGAAGATCGCCGTCGTCTGCCCCGGCTTTGCTGCCGATTGCCTTGAAACGCTCGAGGAAGTGGCGATGGAAGGCCGCGAGACTTTCATGGAGCATGGCGGCACCCATTTCGCCTATCTGCCCTGCCTGAACGCCGATGCGATCGGAATCGACATGCTGGAAAAGCTGGTAGCGCGCGAACTTGCCGGCTGGGCCTGAGAGGGTCTAGACAGTCCTTGGCACCGGAACATCAGGTTCCCGGGCGGGGAGTGATCCCGGGGAGTGAGCATGGCGAGAACAGCAATCGTTACCGGTGGCACCCGGGGCATCGGCGAGGCTATCTGCCTCGCGCTCCACGAAGCCGGCATCAAGGTAGCCGCAAATTACGGCGGCGATGATGCCAAGGCGAAAGCCTTTACCGACCGCACCGGCATTCCCGCCTTCCGCTGGGACGTGGGCAACCACCAGGCCTGCCTCGACGGCGTGGCAGCGGTGGAAGCAGCCCTTGGCCCGGTCGATATCGTGGTCAACAACGCCGGCATCACCCGCGATGGCACGCTGCTCAAGATGAGCTACGAGGCGTGGGACGAAGTGATCCGCGTCAACCTTGGTGGCTGTTTCAACATGGCCAAGGCCACCTTCGCCGGCATGAAGTCGCGCGGCTTCGGCCGGATCGTCAACATCGGCTCGATCAACGGCCAGGCCGGCCAATATGGGCAGGTGAATTATGCGGCGGCCAAATCCGGCATCCATGGCTTCACCAAGGCACTGGCGCAGGAAGGCGCGCGCTTCAACATCACCGTAAACGCCATCGCGCCCGGCTATATCGATACCGACATGGTGGCAGCGGTGCCGCCCGATGTGCTGGAAAAGATTGTCGCCAAAATCCCCGCCGGCCGGCTTGGCCAGGCGCAGGAAATCGCCCGCGGCGTGGCGTTTCTGGTGGCGGACGATGCCGGCTTTGTTACCGGGAGCACGCTGAGCATCAATGGCGGGCAGCATATGTACTAGTCGCAGCGCGGCGAGCGCGCGAGCCGCGCGCCGACTCGCGCAAGACCGGCCAGCGAGGCGGCCAGCCCCGCTGGCCGATCTCGTCTGACGTCAGCACGGGCTTTGCCCGTGCCCCTGCCTTTCGTCCCTGCCTTTCGCCCCTGCCTGTCGCCCTTGCCTTTTCGTCCCTGCGTTTCATCCTTGCCCTATACTGGCACCCCATGACCAAAAAACGCTCCCTCTCCATCGCCGGCCACGCCACCTCGCTCAGCCTGGAGCCGATCTTCTGGGATGCCCTCCACGAGGCCGCAGCAGCGGAAGGCAAATCACTGGCAGCACTGGTCACCGAGATCGACGAAGCCCGCACCACCAACCTGTCGAGCGCCATACGGGTCTGGCTGTTCGCTCGTGCCCGCTCTCCAGCAAGGTAGGTGCTAGGTCGTCCGCCCCGCGCGGTCCTTGGCGTTGGTGGACTGGATGGCGGCGCGGATCATGTCCCAGTCCGAGCGCTCCAGCCCCGAAAGGCCATGGAAATTGCCGTTGTTGGCCAGCCACTGCCCGCCGTCGATGGCGATGACCTCGCCGGTCAGATAGGCACAGCCCGGCGCCATCAGGAACACCGCCAGATTGGCAAGCTCGTCATGCTCGCCCAGCCGGCGCATCGGTATGCCGCCGGCGCCCTCGCTCATGCCGGTCTTGGCGGCCATGGGAGCCGGCATCAGCCGCTCCCAGGCGCCCTTGGTGGGGAAAGGCCCGGGCGCGATCGCATTGGCGCGGATGCCCTTTGGCCCCCATTCCTGCGCAAGGCTGGTGGTCATCGCCGCCACGCCGGCCTTGCTCATGGCGCTCGGCACGGTGAACGGCCCGCCCGCCCACACCCAGGTGGTGACGATGGAGAGGATATTGCCCGGCATCCCGCCCTCAATCCAGCGTCGCCCGGCGGCAACGGTGGTGTTGAACGTGCCCGCCGCCACAATGGAGGCGATGGCATTGAATGCATTGGGGCTCAGGTCCTCGGTCGGCGAGATGAAATTGCCAGCGGCGTTGTTCACCAGCCCGGTGAGCGGGCCAGCCTCGAAAATCGCCGTCATCGCTTCATCAATGGCCCCGCCATTGCGGATATCGACCGCCATGGCAGACACTTTGCCACCGGTTTCGGCGGCGATTTCAGCTGCCGTCTCCTCCAGCACCCCGCCGCGCCGGCCCCAGAGCACCAGCTCCGCCCCCAGCCTCGAAAAAGCGGTGGCCATGGATTTGCCGAGCCCGGTGCCGCCGCCGGTCACCAGTATCTTCTCGCCCGCCATCAGTCCGTCCCGGAACATCATTGCTCATTCTCCTGCCATCGCTGCTCGCTTGGCTGCACATCCTGCCAGCCCGCTTTGCCTGCGCGAAGCGCTTTCGCCCGCCCGCAGCCTCGGCTAGCGTAGGGCCGGCATGGCAATCATCCTCAACGATATTCTAACCAAGGCGCAGCTGGCCGAGATGGCTGCTGCCCTTGCCGGCGGCGGCTGGGCCGATGGCCGCGAGAGCGCCGGCGCGCAGTCCGCCCGGGTGAAGTCCAACCAGCAGCTGCCCCCTGCCGATCCGGTCGCCAGGCACTGGGCGGGCAAGGTTACCGAGGCGCTGGGCCGGCACAGCGGCTTCATGGCCGCTGCCCTGCCAAGGCGCATCACCCCGCTCACCTTCAGCCGCTACCAGCTGGGGGAGAGCTACGGCCTGCATATCGACAATGCGATCCGCAACGCCGGCGCCGAAAGGCTGCGCGCCGATCTGGCAGCCACGCTGTTCCTGTCAGACCCTGCTGACTATGACGGCGGCGAGCTGATTGTGGAAACCAGCTTCGGCGCGCCGTCCATCAAGCTGCCGGCCGGCCAGCTGGTGCTCTATCCGGCCAATACCCGCCACCGGGTCGCGCCGGTCACCCGCGGCGAGCGTCTGGCCGTTGTGTTCTGGGTGCAATCGATGGTGCGCGATGAAAGCCGGCGGCTGATGCTTATCGAGCTGGACCGGGCGGTGCAGGCGCTCGCCGCCAGCGTAGGCCCGGAAAATCCGCAAATTCTGGTCTTGACCGGGCTTTATCACAACCTGCTCCGGCAGTGGGCCGAAAGCTGAGGGGCCGAAAGCTGCCCACCCGCGTCATCCAGCGCGGATTTCCACCAGCATCAGGTTCGATTGCCATTGCGGCCAGGGCAGCTCCAGGCGCCAATGGTCCGGCCCCAGCGGCCGCAATACGCCAACGCTGTCGCGGTCCGGGTCATCTCCGTAAGCCCGCCGGCCATTCTCGCTCGCCAGGCTGAGCGCACCCAGAAACACCATCCGGTCGCCGTCCGGCCAGACGCGGCCGCCAATCCGCTGCACCCCCTCGGCCATTTTGAGTTGCAGCGTGTCATCACGGTCGGGCGCGAGCGTGCACGGCCCCCAATCGCCAATGCTGAGCGGCGGCGGCATCGATGCCCAGCCATCATCCCGCGCCCCCAGCTGCAGCAGCCGGCAGCGATAGGTACCGGCCGCGGGCAGCGATAGCGCCGGCCCTGTCGTCATTCGTACCTCGCGGTGGCCGGGCAGCGGCTCCACCGGCGGCACCGCCACCTTGCCCAGTACGCGCAGTGCGTCCCCCTGGCCCGCTGTCTCGATCTGGTTGAGGCTGCGGGTCCAGGCGTTCCACAGCCCGGCAATCCGGGGCCGGTCCTCCGGCCTGATCCGGCCCTGCCAGCTGGTCACCGCCGGCTGGGCAAGCGCCGGCGCCGCCAGCACCAGCGCCATGCAAACCAGCAGGGCGCGGCCGATCATGGCTGCTCGCCCAGCAGGTTGCGCACAAAATCGGCCAGGCCGAGCTGGCGCTTCCGGTACAGCCGTTCGGCTTTCAAAATGGCGCGAAGCTCCTCAAGGCAGGTGTCGATATCATCGTTCACCAGCACATAATCATATTCGCCCCAATGGCTTATCTCGTCGCGCGCCCGCGCCATCCGGGCGCTTATCACATCGGGTGCATCGGTAGCGCGGGTGCGCAACCGGCGTTCCAGCTCGCCCAGATCGGGCGGCAGGATGAACAGCCGCACCAGATCATTGGCGGCTTGCGTTTGCTGCAGCTGCTGGGTGCCCTGCCAGTCGATATCGAAGAGCACGTCGCGCCCGGCTGCCAGCGCCGCCTCGACCGGCGCCTTGGGCGTGCCGTATCGGTTGCCGAACACGGTCGCCCATTCCAGCAGCGCGCCTTCCTCCACCATTTCTGCAAAGCGCGCTGTCGAAACGAAATAATAGTCGGTCGCGTCCATTTCGCCCGGGCGCGGCGGGCGGGTGGTGGCCGAAACCGAGAGCGAGATACCGCCATCTTCGGCCAGCAGCCGCCGGCTCAGCGTGGTCTTGCCCGCGCCCGAGGGAGAGGACATCACGAACATCAGTCCACGCCTCGAAGGCGATGCGGATGGTGTGCGGGAAAATGCGGTCATGCCACCCGGTAGCGCGTCGGAGGGCCGCCGTCACCTCCCGCTATCACCTGCCGCCATCTCCTCCCGCCGCTTCAGATCATCGCCTCGGGCCGCACCAGCGCCCTGAATCGCGCCTCGTCCAGTGCCCCCAGCGCAAGCGCTGCTTCAAGCAGCGAAATCCCCTCCGCATGCGCCTTTTTGGCAACCGCCGCTGCGGCATCATAGCCAATCTCGGGCGCAAGTGCTGTCACCAGCATCAGCGACCGGTCCACCAGTTCGGCCAGCCGCTCGCGGTTGGGGGTCATGCCGGCCACCAGCCGCTGCCTGAAGCTGTCGATTGCGCTTGAAAGCAGGTCGATCGACCCGAGCAGCGCATGGGCGATAAGCGGCTTGAACACGTTCAGCTGCAAATGCCCCTGCAGCCCGCCGATGGTGCAGGCGACATGGTTGCCCATCACCTGCGCGCACACCATGGTCAGCGCCTCTGCCTGGGTGGGGTTCACCTTGCCGGGCATTATCGAGCTGCCGGGCTCGTTTTCCGGCAGTGCCAGCTCCCCCAGCCCGGCGCGCGGGCCGGAGCCGAGCAGCCGCAGGTCGTTGGCAATCTTGGTCATCCCCACCGATATGGTGTTCAGCACGCCGGAAACCTCGACCATGGCATCATGCGTCGCCAGCGCCTCGAACTTGTTGGGCGCGCTCACCCAGGGCACGCCGCCGGTCAATTCCGCAAGGGCTGCCACAAATTCATCGCCAAAGCCGGGCGGCGCATTCAGCCCGGTGCCCACCGCCGTGCCCCCCTGCGCAAGGCGTGAAAGCCGCGGCCACAGCGCCACGATCCGCGCCGCATTGTCCTCGCAGGTCTGGGCGAAGGCCCCCATCTCCTGCCCCAGTGTCATCGGCACCGCATCCTGCAGATGCGTGCGGCCGATCTTCACCAGAGCTGCCCATTCCGTTTCATGGGCGCGAAACTGCTCGCCCAGCGCCCTCAGCGCCGCCAGCAGCCGGCCGCGCAACTGCAACGCCACCGCCACATGCATGGCGGTCGGAAAACTGTCGTTCGAGGATTGGCTGCGGTTCACATGGTCATTGGGGTGCACCGGCGCCTTGCCGCCGCGCGCGCCGGTCAGCATCTCGTTGGCTCGGCCGGCAATCACCTCGTTCATGTTCATGTTGGTCTGGGTTCCGCTGCCGGTCTGCCACACCACCAGCGGAAACTGGTCATCGTGCCTGCCCGCTGCCACCTCGGCCGCCGCCGCCTCTATCGCATCGGCAAGCGCGGCTTCCAGCCCATGCGCACGGTTGACCCGCGCCGCCGCCTGCTTGACCAGCGCCAGCGCATGAATAAGCGGCAGCGGCATCCGCTCCTGACCGATCGGGAAATTGCCGATGGAGCGCTGGGTCTGCGCGCCCCAATAGGCGGCGGCGGGCACCTCTATGGGGCCAAAGCCATCGGTTTCCGTGCGCGTTTCAACGGCGCTCATTTTTTGCGGAAACGGTCGATCGCCACCACATTGCCGCCCGGCTCGTCCGGCGGCTCGGGCTGGGGCGCCGGCTCGGGCGCCACCTCCTCGTCTGCCGGGGCATTGAACTGCAGCGCGAAATTCACCGCCGGGTCCACAAAGCCGGTCAGCGCGCTCCACGGAATGCAGAGCTTCGCCGGCACCTGGTTGAACGAAAGGCCGATCTCAAAGCCTATGTCATCGATCGCCAGCTCCCAATAACGGTGCTGGATCACGATGGTCATTTCGTCCGGATAGCGCTCAAGCAGATGCTTGGGGATGTTCACGCCGGCCGCGCGGGTGCGGAATGCGATATAGAAATGGTGGCTGCCTGGCAGCCCGCCTTCCTCGTCGATCCGGGTCAGCACACGCTGCACCACCCCGCGCAGCGCATCCTGCACGATCTCGTCATAGGGGATAAGGCTGTCTGGCGGGGTTTCTGTCACGGCAAGCTCAAGCGGCGGGGATGCCCCTTTGGTGGCGAAGCCACGGCTCCGGGTCAAGCCGTCTTGGGCGGCAGCGAGGATGTGCAGGGTCGGTTGTGCAGAGGGAAAAACTTCCTGGCACATGCGGCGGCACCAGCCCGCACCCCCGCCCGG
>JBBQIP010000033.1:0-16774 GCA_038325045.1 Sphingomonadales bacterium | reverse complement strand
GGCGCGCCCGGCCGCCGGTCCGTACCCCGGCAGCTTCACCGGCGCGGTCGAATATCTGTAATCGCGCGCTGGGGCCGGGGAAGTCGCCCGGGGTACACGCCCCGGGCGCCGACCCGCGGCTTCGCCATCTCCGTTTCATTTGAAAGACACTGCCATGCGCTTTCTGCCTGTCGCCACCGTTGCTGCGGCGCTCTGCCTCTTTGCGCCGCTGGCGCCCGCTGCTGCCGAACTGATGATCGCACCGACGCGGGTCGTGATCGGCCCTGGCCAGCGCACCGTCGAACTGGTGCTGGTCAACCGCGGCACCGAAACCGCCGCCTTTCGCCTGCAGGTCGAAAACCGTCGCATGCGTGAAGATGGTGCGCTGGAAGCCGCCGAAGCGGCGCGCCCGGGTGAATTGTTCGCAGCCGATTTCGTGCGTTATTCGCCACGCCAGCTGGTGCTCGAACCGGGCGCGCGGCAGACCATCCGCATCACCGCTGCCCTGCCCGAAGGCCTGGCCAACGGCGAATATCGCAGCCATCTGCGGCTGATGTCTGCGCCGGTCTCGGCCCCGGCCGCGGTCTCGGCCAGCCAGACCGACGCGGCGACCAGTAACGACCGCAGCCTTTCCATCCAGCTCATAGCGGTGCGCTCGCTCACCATCCCGGTGATGGTCCGCACCGGAACATTGGCCGCCGAAGCGTCGGTGCTCGGCGCCGCCTTCTCCAAGACCGCGCCCGAACAGCTGGTTGTAAGAATGGCGCGCAGCGGCGACCGCTCTGTCTATGGCGACATCCGGCTGATTCCGGAAGGCAGCAGCGACCCTGCCTATATCGTGCGCGGCATCGCCATCTATACCCCCAACACGACCCGCGATGTCGTCATCCCACTTCCTGCCGCAGTGCGGCAAAGCCTGGCTGGTCATCAGGTGCGGGTCGAATATGTCTCGGCCGACCCGGCATCACCGGGCGCCATCAGTGCGGCGACCGTCGGGCTCTGACCCGATGCGTCGCCGCCTGGCACAGCCATGCTCCGCATCGCCGCCCTTGCGGCGCTGCTGCTGACCACCTGGCCGGCTGCGGCGCAACCAGCCAACGAGCGCAGCGTCTTCGATCAGCTGTTCGGCGCCCGGCCGGAACCCGTCGACGCCGGCAGCGGCAACCGACCGGGACGCGATGACCTCAGCATTGTCGCGCTCTATCTGGGCAGTATCCGCCTTGCCGATGCAGTGCCGGCATTCGCCACTCCCGGCGGCCTCTGCCTCGCTGTCGCAGATGTCCTCGAAGCGCTGGAAGTTGCCCATGAGCCCGACCGCGGCGGCTCGGGCGGAATCGTTATCCACCTCGTGCAGCCGGCGCGTGACGTTACCCTCCCGCTTGCTACCCTGATCGAAACCCCGGCCGGCGCCTGTGCAACGCTGGCGGCACTCGCCGCCGTGCTGCCGGCGCAGTTCCGCAACGACTCCGGCAACCTGCGCGTCGTGATCGACGCCGCTGAAGCCTTTCCCGTCAGCAACAGGCTTGCCCGCGAGGAGCGGCGCCGTCATCTCGCCGCCGATCTCGCGGGACCGCCCGCCCTGCCGCTGGTCGCCAACCCCTGGCTTATGGCATCGACGCCGACGCTGGATGTCGGCGCAGCATTCGGCCTCGTTAACGGTCGCCTTGCCCCGAGCTTTTCGCTCGCTGCCAGCGGTGACCTCATGGCCATGCAGGCGCGCGCGCTTGTCGCCGTCACCCCCGATGGTCCCGTGTCGCTGCGCGCCTCGCTTGCCCGGATTACGGACCAGCCGGGCCGGCTGGGGCTGCGGCGGTTCGAGATAGGTGACATCATCGCCCCGGCTCAGCCGTTGCTGGCCGCCGCCGGGGCGGGGCGGGGCGTGATCCTGTCCAGCCGGCCCAATTGGCGCGCCGACCTTTTCGACGTCATCGATCTCGACGGGCCGCTGCCGCGCGGCTGGGAGGCCGAACTGCACCGCGATGGCCAGTTGATGGCCGTCGTCACCGGCGCCGACGCCAACGGCAATTACCATTTCGCCGATGTGTCGCTGCGTACCGGCTATAATCGCTATGTCGTCAAGCTGTTCGGGCCGCGCGGCGAGACGGCGGAACGGGTCTTCGTCCGCGTTGTCGGCGCCGAGCTCAATCCCGAGAACGAGACAAGCTATACCCTCGGCTTTGTCGAGCCCGGTGTCCCGCTGCTGGGCGCACCGGCCAAGGTGTCCAGCCCGCCAACGGTGTTTGCCAGCGTCGAACACGGGCTTGGCGAAACCGTCTCGACCCGCGTCGACATGCGCGTCTCGCGCAAAACACTGGCCGGCAGCGCTGCGCTCAACGCTGCCCTGCTCGGCGGCTACGGCAGCTTCGTTGTAAGCACCAACGGACAAAACATGGCCTTGGCTGCGCGGGCTGGCCTGCGTGTGAGCACCACCGATCTGGCGCTGACCTTCGCCGATTACGGCGCTCGGCCCGGCCCGGATGCGCCGCCCGACATGCGCGAGTTTCGCCGGCTGGCGCGCCTCGACATCAATAGCCGCCTGCCACTTGGTCGCCGCAGCATGCAGACCCGGCTGGCGCTGGGCTTGGCCCAGGATCGCAGCGGAACCAGCCTCGCCACCGCCAGCGCGGGGCTTGGTCTTGCCCTCGGCCGTGTTCAACTTGCCAACCAGATGGCGGCGGAATGGCGGCGCAACCGGGCGGGCAACAGCATACGCGCCCAGGGCGTTGCCGCCGCCGGGCTGCCGCTGGGCGACTGGCGTCTGCGCGCGGCCGCCGATTACCAGCTCGCGCCCCGGATGCGCGTCGACCGCATCGGCCTTTCGGCAAGCCGCAGCCGCGCAGATTTTGCGTTGACCGTCGATACCGGCTGGGATCTGACCCGCCGCGGCCTGGTTGCCGGAGTTACCGCAACGCGCTGGTTCGGCCCGGCCAGCCTGGGCCTGGGCGCCAGCATGACGCCCAACGGCTGGCAGGCCGGTGTGGCGCTGGGCTTCAGCCTGTTTCGATCAGCCGGTGCCGGCTATCGGCTCGGCCCGACAGGGATGAGCGCGGCGGCGGGCCTGCAACCCATCGTCTTTGTCGACGACGATGGCGACGGCCTGCCGGGGGCGGACGAGCAGCGCATCGAAGGCGCGCGCTTTCTTGTAGATAACAGCGTCCGCGCAGAAGCGACAACCGTCACGGGCACCAGCCTTATCGCCGGGCTTGGTGCGGGGAGGCCGATCGCTGTTGAAACCCAGCTTTCGTCGCTGCCCGACTTGTCGCTGCGGCCGACAACGCCGGGCTTCAGCGTGGTGCTGCGTCCCGGCCAGGTCGTCGCGGTGCCGGTGCCGCTGCAACCGACCGGCGAGGTTGAAGTGCGCGTGCTGCGCAGCGCCGGCGACCTGCAATCTCCCATCACCGGCGCCCGAGTTGTGCTGCAAAACGCCGGCAGCACGCTGGAAGCCCGCACCGATTTCGACGGATATGCCAGCTTCGACAGCGTGCCTTTGGGCGCCTACACCTTGTCGTTGCCAGAGAATGGGAACGTGCCCGCGCAGCAGGTCAGCCTTGACCGGACGCATAGATCGGTGCTCGACCGGCGGCTGCTGGTGCCGGCGCGCGGCTGAGCGGGCGGAACGCGACATTTCTCGCATGGAATTAGACGCATACCGCGAAAATGCTGCAAGATTCAGGCGGGTTGCCCGCATATGGCAACAGCCGGCGGGACCGGGACAAAGGCAACCGCTGCGAACACCCCGATCCGGACCGTCTTCAGGCTGCCCGGCCCCCGCGCCGGCTGTGTCTTTTTGAACACGAGCGCAAAGATTCGGCTGGTTTCATGCAGCTCGCCTACCCGCCGGGCTTCCGGGCCATTGACAGGACTGCAGACTGTATACAGGAAAGATTTAGTCGGTTGCACTGCGAGTAGTGTGTTCGGCCAGTCATTCGCAGGCGCCATCGGAGCGTCGCGATATCGGGTGGGGGATTGCGATGGTTGGGCTATGCTTTTGCACTGATGGGCGCCGATTGACTTCGGCCCGCTACTGCCAGCCCTGCGATTTTTAATAGATATTTAATCTCGGACCCGGTCGTAGTTGGCCGGCATGTCTGCCGCTTTCTTGCAAATCAACAAATCTTTAAAGGGGTTCCAAATGATTGACAGCACTCTGGGTGTTCGCGCGAAGTTTTTGAGCGGGTTGCTGCTGGGCACCGCCATATTGGGTGTTCCGCAGATGGCGCGGGCGCAGTCTGCCACAGCGCAGATCGATGCCGCCGATGAGGAAGACCGGTCGGAAATCGTGGTGACCGGAACCAGCATCCGCGGCGTGGCGCCGATCGGGTCGTCAGTCATCGGCGTTGCCAAGGATGTCATCGATACCTTTGCACCAGCGAACGCCGGCGATCTGCTGGCCGCGGTGCCGCAGCTCGGCAACTTCGGCGCGAACCAGGAGCAGGCGACGATCGGCCGGTTCCGCACCGGCGGCTTTCTGCCCAACATCCACAATATCGGCATCTTTGCGACGCTCACGCTGTTCAACGGCCACCGCATGGCCGGTGTCGGCGGCGAAGCGGTGCTTCCCGACCCCGGCATGATCCCGATCCTGGGTGTGCAGCGCGTCGAGATCGTCGCTGACGGCGCCTCCGCCGTTTACGGTTCGGACGCGGTGGCCGGTGTGGCGAACTTCATCTACCGGCGCGACATGGAGGGTTTCGAGGCGCAGGGCACCTTCGGGTTCAGCCCCGAGCACAGCTATGAAAAGCGCAACCTCGCGCTCGGCTGGGGCAAAAAATGGTCTGGCGGCGAGTTCATGATCGTTGGCGAATATTCGGGCATCCGGTCACCAACCAATGGCGAGATCGAATTCTCCCGCGCCGACCAGCGTTTCCGGGGCGGGCGCGACCAGCGCGTGACCAACTGCTCAAATCCCAATGTGACGATCGCCGGCACGGTCTATGCCTACCCCTCGTTCGCGACAGGCAATGCCAACAGGAACCGGTGCGAAAACCAGATCGACGCTGGCATTATCCCCGACAATGATCGCTATTCGGTGCTGGCGACAGCGCGGCAGCAGCTGAACGACACGATCGAGATCTGGGCCGAAGGCAACTACACCAATCTGTCGACGACGCGCGTGGCGAACCCGCGCAATCTCAACATCACGGTGCCGCAGAACAACCCTTACCTCCAGCTGCCGCCGGGCGTGACACTCGCGCCGGGCCAGACGGTTTCGGTGGTCCGCGCGGCGACCGGGCTGTTTGCTGATCCGGTCAACATCCAGAGCTCTGAAGTGATGGCACTGACGCTGGGTGCCGACATCCAGCTGGGCTCCGACTGGGTTGCGAATATCCTTACGCATTATTCGAAGACCAATGACTTCAACAGCCAGCCCGAGATCGATCTGATCAATGCCCAGACGCTGGCCAATGGAAGCACGCTGGCGACCGCTTTCAACCCGTTCGGGCAGGCTGCCCAGAATAATCCCGCCGTGCTCGCGCAGATCAACAACGGCTTCACCCAGATCAACGATACCTCGCAATATCTCCGGACGCTCCAGATCAAGGCCGATGGTCCGCTGTTCAAGATCGCCGGTGGCGATGTGCGGATGGCCATCGGTACCGACTTCCGCGACGAACAGGCCGACCAGCTGCAGCTCGGCGGCGTGCCCGGCCCGAACCAGCTGCTGGTGCGCGACGACAATATCTCGCGCTTCGTGGCTGCGGCGTTCGTGGAATTGAACGTGCCTTTGATCAGTGACGCCAACGCCATGCCCGGGTTTAACAGGCTCGAAGTGTCGCTTTCTGGCCGTTACGATCATTATCAAGGGCTTGGCGGCACCTTTAACCCCAAGATTGGCGTGGTCTGGGAGCCGATTTCGTCGCTGGGCTTCCGCGGCAGCTGGGGAACATCGTTCGTGGCACCGAATCTGGGCCTGATTACCAGCATCTTCGGGGTGCCGCAGATCGGCGTGAACGTGGCCGGTTTTGGCACGCAAAATATCTACAACCAGGGCGGCGGCAACCCGGCACTTACGCCGGAAGAGGCAACGACCTGGTCAGTGGGCGGTGACTTCAAGCCGGACTTCCTGCCGGGCTTCCGCTTCGGCATGACCTATTACAACGTCGAATACACCAACCTCGTCTATAAGCCGACGCAGGCCGATGTGTTCAACAACCCGGCGTTTTCGGGATCGATCATCCTCAACCCGACTCCGGCGCAGGTTCTGCAGGCAATTGCCGAGGCACCGCCGCAGAGCCCGGTGCCTTCTGTCATCAACTCCATCTTCCAGTCGTTTGCGATCAACCTCGGTACACGGCAGATCGACGGGCTCGACTTTGACCTTGGCTATCGGTTCGATACCGGCTTCGGCAATTTCACGCTGAACGTGAACGCCAACAAGCAGCTTGGCTTCAAGCAGGAGATCGTGCCGGGATCGGGCTTCCAGAACTTGATCGGACGGCAGGAAGCCATTGGCTGGCGCGGCCGTGGCCAGCTTTCCTGGAACCTTGATGACCTGACGGTGACAGCATTCATGAACTACACCGACAGCTTCATAAACCCGACCTCGACGCTGTTCCCCAATGTCGATGCGTGGAAGACCTTCGATCTCACGCTGAACTATGCGCTGCCCAACATCATGAAGGGCAGCCAGCTCCAGCTGCGGGCGCAGAACATCTTCAACCAGGACCCGCCCTTCTATGACGGCACTACCGGCTATTTCGCCAACGCAGCGTCGCCGTTCGGGCGCTCGCTGGAAGTGACACTGCGGACGAAGTTCTGAAGCTTGCCGGGCGGTCGTTCCCTGGACGACCGCCCGCGCCAGTAAGGCCGGCCCCGGCAGCACGCTGTGTTGCCGGGGCTTGGCTTTTGACGGGTTCGGACCCCCTCCCCCTGCGCGCCTGCCTGCCATCCGAGCAGCGGCCCGCCGAACTTGCACTTGTTAAGCCAGCTTGATACCCCGCGCTTGTGCCCGTCGGGACCGCAGGGCGGTTCTCGCTGATGATGCTCTTGCTTCCCTTTTATGCGGTGGTTCCCATGGCCTGCGAGGCTCCCATGCTTTGCCCGCCGGCGGATGGCCGGCAATGATGCTCCTGCCGGCGGATGGCCGGCTATGATGCTACTGCCGGCGGATTGCCGGTGATGACGCGGCTGCGGGCCGAGTGGCTGGCCAACCCGCGCGGCGATTTGCTGGCCGGGCTGGTGGTGGCGCTGGCGCTGATTCCCGAAGCGATAGGCTTTTCGATCATTGCCGGCGTTGACCCGGCGGTGGGGCTTTACGCCTCCTTTTCCATTGCCGTGATCATCGCGCTGGTAGGCGGGCGGCCGGGGATGATCTCGGCTGCTACGGCGGCTGTGGCGGTGCTGGTGGGGCCGCTGGTGCGCGAGCACGGTGTGCAATGGCTGTTTGCCGCCACCGTGCTGATGGGGGTTATCCAGTTTCTGGCCGGCTTTGCGCGGGTGGACCTCCTGATGCGCTATGTCTCGCGCTCGGTGATCACCGGCTTTGTGAATGCGCTGGCGATCCTCATCTTCATGGCGCAGCTGCCCGAGCTGATGGGAGTGACGCCGATGACCTATCTGCTGGTCGCGGGTGCGCTTGCCATCATCTATCTGTTTCCGCTGATAACGCGCGCAGTGCCATCGCCCCTGGTGGCGATTGCGGTTTTGACCGCGCTGGCGATGTATTTCGGGCTGGATGTGAACCGGGTGGGGGACCGCGGCGCGCTGCCCGATGCGCTGCCGGCGCTGATGCTGCCCGATGTGCCGTTCACGCTGGAGACGCTGAAGATCATCCTGCCCTATTCGCTCACCATGGCAGCAGTGGGCCTGCTGGAAAGCCTGTTGACGGCGCAGATCGTGGATGACCTGACCGACACGCCCTCGGACAAGAAGCGCGAGGTGCAGGGGCAGGGCTTCGCCAATTTCGTGACCGGGTTTCTGGGCGGCATGGGCGGCTGCGCGATGATCGGCCAATCGGTGATCAACGTGAAATCGGGCGGATCGGGCCGGCTTTCGGCGCTGATGGCGGGCAGCACCTTGCTGTTCCTGATCGTGGTGCTGGGGCCGCTGGTGGCACAAATTCCGATGCCGGCGCTGGTGGCGGTGATGATCATGGTTTCAATCGGCACCCTCAGCTGGAGCTCGGTGAAGAACCTGCGGGTGCACCCCTGGCAATAGAGCCTGGTGATGCTGACCACCGTGGTGGTGGTGGTGGCAACGCAGGATCTGGCGCGGGGCGTGCTGGCGGGTGTGCTGCTTTCAGGCCTGTTCTTTGCCGGCAAGGTGAGCCGGATGTTCGCGGTCAGCTCCGAACTGTCTGCCGATGGCACTGCGCGCACCTACCTCGTGAAAGGCGAGGTGTTTTTTGCCTCATCCGACGCTTTTGCCGGTGCGTTCGATTTCCGCGAGGTGCTGGACCGGGTGGTTATCGATGTATCGGCCGCGCACTTCTGGGATATTTCGGCGGTCGCGATGCTGGACAAGGTGGTGCTGAAGTTCAGGCGCGAAGGGGCGGATGTGGAGATTGCCGGGCTGAACGAGGCGAGCGCCACACTGGTCGACCGGTTCGGGGTGCACGACAAGGGCGACACCGCTGTCGATGCGGCGGCGCATTAGGGGAGGGGCGGATGGACAATATTCTCGCCTGTATCGATGCCTTGCGCTTTGCCGACAGCGTGGTGGACCATGCCGCCTGGGCGGCGCGGCGGATGAACGCGACCATAGAGCTGCTGCACGTGATCCAGCGCAGCGATGCGATTGTGGCGCGCCATGATTTGAGCGGATCGCTGGGGCTGGCGGCCAAGAGCGGGCTGATGGAAGAGCTGGTGCGTATAAACGAAGCAGAAGCGCGGCTGGCGCGCGAGCAGGGCAAGGCGTTGCTCGCAGCCGCCACCGCCCGGCTGGCAGGTGCGGGCGACGTGCGGCAGACGCACCGGCACGGCGGGATAATCGAGACGATAATCGAGCGCGAAGCCGACGCGGAGCTGGTGGTGATCGGCAAGCGCGGCGCCTCCTCGGGCTTTGCCACCGACCATCTGGGCAGCAAGCTGGAGCGGGTGGTGCGCCAAAGCATCAAGCCGGTGCTGGTGGCTGCGGCGGGCTATGCGGAGCCACTGACGGCGGTGGTTGCCTTTGATGGCGGCGCGAGTGCCAGAAAGGCGCTGCGCTTTGCCTCCTCCTCCACCCTGTTTGCCGGCATGGCGCTCGATGTGGTGATCGCCGGCGACGAGGATGATGCGCACCGGCGCCAGCGGGGCCAGAACCGCGACTGGGCGCAGGCGCTGCTGGCGGGGCGCCCGGAAAGCGCGGTGACAATCATCGGCGGGCGGCCAGAAGCAGTGATCGCCGGGCGGCTGGCAGAGGCGGCCGCACCGCTGCTGGTGATGGGCGCCTATGGCCATAGCCCGATGCGCAGCATGATCGTGGGCAGCACCACCACCGCGATGCTGCTGGCGGCCGAAGTGCCGGTGCTGCTGTTCCGCTGACTGGATATGCCTCCGGCGGCACCCCTTGGGCCTCCGGCCGCACCCTCTGAGCCTCCGGCGGCACCCCTTGGGCCTCCGGCCGCTGGGGCCGGCGGCCCCAGACCCCGATCTTGAATTTGGTGCAAATCCGGCGGCCTTTCGCGCGCGCGTAGCGCCATCAAATGCCTGCGGCGCTTCCATGCAGCCTGATGACTGGCAAACCCCCAAAAATGGGGTCTGGGGCCGCCGGCCCCAGCCGCCGGAGGCTTGTTCCTACTGCTTGAGCGCAGCGCTGATTTCAGCGCCCTTGGCGGCTTTGAGGGCGGCGCAGCGGCGGATCTGGCCGGTGGCCTGGTCGAGTTCCAGTTCGCCGCCGCCCAACTCCGCCAGGCGGGGGCGGATGAGCGCATCGATGCGGGTGGCATCCTCATCCGAGCAGAAGCCATCGAACAGGGTGACGATGTTGCGCTTGGCGAAGCCGGGATAGGCGGCGAGCAGCCGGGTGAAATTGGTTTCGGCGAAGCGGGTGGCGATGTCGCGGCCGGCGGCCGACGCCGCGACGCTGGCAACGAGGCCTGTACTTTCCAGCGCCTGCATGCCGGGAGCAAAGGCGAGTTCCAGCGCGGCGTTGGCCTGTTCGGCGGTGGCCACGCTGCCGATGGCGCGCGCGGCCTGGGCGCGGAAAAGCGGGTCCTGGCTGGCGATGAGCGCCTTTGAGAGCGACTGCATGACCGGCACCCCGCCCTCCTGCACCGCAACTGCAAGTGCTGTGCCGCGGAAGGTGGAATCGACAGCGCTGGTGTTGCCGGCGATGAGCGCGTTGCCGGCCGCTGCCAGCTTTGCGCGCACGCCCGCATCGCGCGCTTCATAGGCCATGATCGGCAGCAGCGACTGGCGCAGAGACTGGCGGGCGGCGGGCTCCCTGGCGTGGGCGCCGGGGCGTGGATCGAAACCCAGCGGGGTGAAGGCGGGGGTGTAGAGCCGGGCCATCAGCGCCCGGTAGCCGGGCTGTTCAGCCTCGGAAACAAGCGCGTCGCCTAGGCTGGAGAGGTGATAGCCGAGGTTGCTGGCGGCAAAGCGCTCAGGGTGGCGGGCAAGGGCTGCAGCGGCCGACAGCACGGTATCGAAGCTGGCGCCGCCGGCGTTGAAATCCGCCCAGAGGCTATCGGCAAAGCCCATGGCGTTGCGCGCCGAAAGGCCGGGCACGGCGGCGGTGAGGCGGTTCCAGCCGGCGGTATCCAGCTTGTAGCGGTAATAGCCATAGCCGCCCGAATTGGGGATGAGCTCGGCTGAGGTGCCGACCAGCGCCGGCACGGTGGCGCTGGCTTGCGCGAGCAGCGCGCAGCGCCGGGCTTCGCCGCGCTGCAGGCAATAGGGGATCTGCCAGAGCTGGGGCTTGGCGGGCGGGGCGACGCCCAGTGGCACATAGCGCGACTGCGCCAGCGTGATCGCCTGCGTGCCGTCGGTCACCGACATCAGCGGCACGCCGGTCTGGGTGAGGAAGCTGTTCAGGGCCGGAATCACCTGCGGGTTGTTTGCGGCTTCGGCGATGCTGGCGAAGAATTGCTCGGCGGTGGCGTTGCCGAAGGCATAGCGGTTCAGGTGCAGGCGCACGCCTTTCTGAAAGGCTTCCACGCCGACGAAATTCTCGAACATCGAGACGGTTTGCGCGCCTTTCTGATAGGTGATGCCATCGAATGCGCTGCCGACCTGGCTGTTTTCGGTGATGGTCTGGCGGATGGGGCGGCCCCGGCCAAGGCTATCGAGATCCATGGCGCCAAAGGCTTCTGCCAGCTCCTGCGCCTCGATGCCGAGATCGGGGCGCCATTCGTTGGCGACCTTCTTGCCCATCCATTCGGCAAAGGCTTCGTTGAGCCAGATATCGGTCCACCAGCTGGGGGTGACGAGATCGCCGAACCACTGGTGGGCGAGCTCGTGCGCCGCCACTTCGCCGAACAGCCGCTGCTGGCCGAACGGCGCGTCCTTGCCGAGCAGGATGAGCGTATCTCCGAACAGGATGAGCCCGGCGTTTTCCATGGCGCCGCCCTGCACCGGCGAGGCGATGAAATCGAGCTTCTCATAGGGATAGGGGATGCCGAAATAGCGCTCCAGGCCGGCCAGCAGCTTGGGGGTTTCCGTGAGCGAGATATCCATGCGGCCGGCCTGGCCCTTGGTGGCGATCATCCGGAATTCGAGCGGCGCCTTGCGGACGGCATTGGCGGGGATGGTGACGCCGCGCACATCGAACGGGCCAACGCCGAGCGCGACCAGATAGGTGGGCAACGGCTTTGAAGGGGCGAAACGGTGTGTCTCCATGCCGCCGGCGCGGGTGAGCGACACCTCGGGCGTGTTGGCAAAGGCCTTTTGCCCGGCCGGAACGGTGAGGCTGACGGTGAACGGGGTCTTGAAGCCCGGCTCATCGAACCCCGGGAAGGCGCGGCGCGCATCGAGCGGCTCCATCTGGGTCCAAGCATACCAGTCCTCCCCCACCTTGGCGTGGAAAATGCCCTCCGCGCCCTGGTTGAGCGGCGCCGAATAGCGGATGGTGATGCGCGCCCTGCCGGCAGCCAGCGGGCTGGCAAGGGAGAGATGAACGACGCCCGAAGGATCGACCTCCGCATAGCGCGCGGCGATCACCTTGCCGCCGGCCTCCACGCTGGCAGCCTCCACTGTAAGGTCCTTGCCGTGCAGCCAGATCAGGCTGGTGGGAGCGCTGGCCTCGATATCGATAGTGGCGACGCCCGAAAACCGCTCCTTCGCCGGATCGACCGTGAAGGCGAGATCATAGGCCAGCGGCTTTACGTCAGCAGGCAGACGGCCTGTCGGCACCTGTGCATGGGCCGGCAGGGCGGTGAGGAACAACAGGGCGGTGAGGAGAATACGCATGCCCCTCGATTGACTCAAAAACGCGGGGAAGAAAAGGGGCCTGAGGCCCTGCCTTAAAGAATGAACTTCGACAAATCGGTATTGCGGGCGATGGCGCCGAGTTCGCGTTCGACCATGGCGGCATCGACTTCCACGCTTTCGCCGCTGCGGTCGCTGGCTTCGAAGCTGAGGGTTTCCAGCAGCTTTTCCATGATCGTCTGGAGGCGGCGGGCGCCGATATTCTCCACCGCTGCGTTCACCGCCTCGGCGGTGCGGGCGATGGCGGAAATGCCGTCTTCGGTGAAGCTCAGGGTCACCCCTTCGGTGGCGAGGAGGGCGGTATATTGGCGGATGAGGCTGGCTTCGGTTTCGGTGAGGATGCGGCGGAAATCCTCATAGACCAGCCCTTTCAGCTCCACCCGGATCGGCAGCCGGCCCTGCAGCTCGGGCAGCAGATCGGACGGTTTGGAGAGGTGGAAGGCGCCCGATGCGATGAACAGCACATGGTCGGTTTTAACCGGCCCGTATTTGGTGGCGACCGTGGTGCCTTCGATGAGCGGCAGCAGGTCGCGCTGCACGCCTTCGCGGCTTACCGAGCCGCCGCGCACATCGGAGACGGCGATCTTGTCGATCTCATCGAGGAAAACGATGCCATTGGCCTCGGCGCTGGCGAGGGCCTCGCGGGTTATTTCCTCATCATCGAGGCGCTTGTCGGATTCTTCGGCCAGCACGGCGGCGCGGGCGGCCTGCACGGTGAGCCGGCGGCGTTTGGAGCGGCCGGCCATGGCTTTGCCGAGCATATCGGACAGGTTGATCATGCCGACCTGGCCGGGGTTCATGCCCGGCATGTCGAAGCTGGGGGCTGATTCGGCGAGTTCGAGTTCCACCTCGCGGTCATCAAGGTCTCCGCCGCGCAGGCGCTGGGCGAAGGCGAGGCGGGTGGCCTCGCTCGCATCCTTGCCGACCAGAGCATCGAGAAGCCGGGTTTCGGTGGCGGCTTCGGCGGCTTCGCGCACGCCTTCGCGGCGGGTTTCGCGCACCAGCCGCACCGATTCCTCCACCAGATCGCGGATGATCGAATCCACATCGCGGCCGACATAGCCGACCTCGGTAAACTTGGTGGCCTCGATCTTGAGGAAGGGGGCGCCCGCCAGCCGGGCGAGGCGCCGGCTGATCTCGGTCTTGCCGCAGCCGGTGGGCCCGATCATCAGGATGTTCTTGGGGTTTACCTCGTCACGCAGGTCTGCGCTCAGCTGCTGGCGGCGCCAGCGGTTGCGCAGCGCCACCGCCACCGCGCGCTTGGCGTCGGACTGGCCGACGATGTGGCGGTCGAGCGCCTCCACGATCGCCTGGGGGGTGAGGTTGGCGTTGCCGGGCTCGATGCGCTTGTCCATGTTCACTGGCTGTCTCCGCCGGTGGAGGCGGCGATGGTCTCCACGGTCAACTGGTCGTTGGTGTAGATGCAAAGCTCGGCGGCGATCTGCATGGAGCGGCGGGCAATGGCCTCTGCGGGATGCGGGGAATCGGCCAGTGCACGCGCGGCGGCGAGCGCATAATTGCCGCCCGAGCCGATGGCGGCGATTCCGCCGTGCGGCTCCAGCACATCGCCGGTGCCGGTGAGCACAAGGGTTACATCGGCATCGGCGACGATCATCATCGCTTCCAGCCGGCGCAGGTAGCGGTCGGTCCGCCAGTCCTTGGCCAGCTCGACCGCGGCGCGCATGAGCTGGTCGGGAAAGCGCTCCAGCTTGCTCTCCAGCCGCTCGAACAGGGTGAAGGCATCGGCCGTGGCGCCGGCAAAGCCGCCGATCACCCGGCCATCGGGGCCGAGCCGGCGCACCTTCCTCGCATTGGGCTTCATGATGGTCTGGCCCATGGTCACCTGGCCATCGCCGGCGATGGTGACCTGGCCGTTCTTGCGCACCGATACGATGGTGGTGCCGTGCCAAGTGAAATCTTCGCTCATCGACTTTGTGCCTTGAAAAGTTCACACTCTATGTAGGCTGCATCGGCGGCTGGCCAAGCCCCCCGTTAGCCCCTATCGGCCGGATATGGCTGAACCCGGCACGCTTATCATCCACGATACCGCCAGCAACAGGCCGCTCCCGCCGGCGAGCATGGGCATGGCGGTGTGGCACTGGCTGTGCCGGCTGTTCCTGTGGGGCGGCGGCTGGAAGGTGCGCTGCGACTGGCCGGCGGATGCGAAGATGGTGATTACCGCTGCCCCCCATACCTCGAACTGGGACGGGATCTGGATGATCGCGGCTGCCGGCGCGTGGCGGGCGCGGTTGCGGTATATGGGCAAGGCCAGCCTTACGCGCGGGCCGTTTGGCTGGCTGGTGCGCTGGAGCGGATGCATCCCCATCGACCGGTCGAAATCCAACGATGTGGTGGCCGCCAGCATTGCCGCTTTTGCCGCCGCCGATGCGCTGATTCTGGTGGTGCCGCCCGAAGGCACGAGGGACATGGTGACCAAGTGGAAATCGGGCTTTTATCACATCGCGGTGGGGGCGGGCGTGCCGATAACCTTTGCGGTGATGGACTATCCCTCGAAAACGGTGACGCTGGCGGCGACCTTATGGCCCTCGGGCGATTATGCGCGCGACCTGCCGATCATCCAGAGCTTTTATGCCGATGCGACCGGCAAGCACGCGAAGAACTTCGTGATGACCGGCGAGTAGCGGCCCCGGGGGAAATGGTTGCCAATCGTAAACTTTGCTTTTGTTAATTTTATATTTCCGGGGGGCGCACGCATATGACGCCGGTGTGAAACCGCCTGAACCTTCAGGGGGACAAAGACCAGGAAGCCCGAAATGATGTCCCGCCTCGCCCTGCCCGCCCTGCTGGCTCTTGCCGGACTTGCTGCCTCCCCGGCGGCGGCGGTAACGCTGGTGTTCAATTTCGCGGGGCCGAGCGGCGCCACCAATGTGGCGAGCGTGAGCCGGACCACCGGCGGCGTGACCCTTACTGCAGCAGCGCGCACGTTTACCGCAGCGCCGGGCACGCTCACCAACCTGAGCCAGCTGACCGCCAGCGGGACCATCCGGCAGACCTCGCCGGGCATCGGCGTGACCGGCGGTGCCTCTGCCGACCAGCTCGATACCAACCAGCCAGCCAACCGCGAGGCCATTTTGGTTACCGCCTCGCGCGGCATCTCGATCTCGGGGCTGCGGCTCTCGTTCATCGATAATGACGACACGCTGCGGATCTATGGCGTCAACCCCGGCGGCAGCCTGACCTCGCTCGGTTTTGGCGGCGAAATCATCAGCGGCCTCGCGAGTGCTGCCAGCTTCAGCCATGTGGGCACCAACAGCGGCACCACCACGCTCAATTTTGCCAGCCCGACTGCCTTTTACACCAACTTCGTGTTCACCACTCGTGAGGGCGGGGACGTGCCCTATCTGGGCACGCTGGGCCAGGGCTACCGGATAGACCGGATCACCGGCATGGTGCCGGAGCCGGCCAGCTGGGCGATGCTGGTGCTGGGCTTCGGCATTATCGGTGCCTCCACCCGGCGGCGCAGCCGGGTGAGCAGCGTATTGGCCTGAACGCCCGGCGCTTGCTCTGGAGCAGGCACTGCGTTACCGCGCACGCCATGAGCCCGCGCACCGCCACCGTGAACCGCGACACGAAAGAGACGTCGATCATCGTCGAGCTGAACCTCGACGGGACCGGCATCTACAAGGTTTCGACCGGCATCGGCTTTCTCGACCACATGCTGGAGCAGCTTTCGCGGCACTCGCTCATCGACCTGATGGTGGATGCCAAGGGCGATCTGCACATCGATGCGCACCACACCACCGAAGATAGCGGCATTGCCATTGGCGAAGCGGTGGCAAGGGCGCTGGGCGACCGGCGCGGCATCACCCGCTACGGCGATGCGCTGATTCCGATGGATGAAACGCTGACCCGCGTTGCGCTCGATATTTCGGGCCGGCCCTATCTTGTCTGGCGTTCGGGCTTTTCGCAGCCCCGGCTGGGCGAGATGGACACCGAGCTGTTCAAGGAATGGTTTGCAGCCTTTGCCGGTGCTGCCGGCATTACGCTCCATATCGAGACGCTTTACGGGGTGAACAATCACCATATCGTCGAAAGCTGCTTCAAGGGTCTGGCGCGTGCGCTTCGCACTGCGGTCGCCATCGATCCGCGCGCTTCGCAGGCAGTGCCGTCCACCAAGGGTACGCTCGGGGGTGTTCCGGGCGGCGTGGTCGATGCGAACCATGGCGCCTGAGGGCGCGGCAACGGCTGAAGTTGCGCTTATCGATTACGGGGCGGGCAATCTGCGATCGGCATCGCGGGCGCTGGAGGCGTGCGGAGCGCGGGTAACGGTTACCAGCACCGCCGCCGATGTGGCCAGAGCCACGCATATCGTGCTGCCGGGCGTGGGCGCATTCGGCCAGTGTATCGCAGCACTGAAGGCCATCGACGGGCTGGTGCCGGCCATCGAATCGGCGGTGTTCGGGGCAGGCGTGCCGTTTCTGGGGGTG
>JBBQIP010000032.1:0-17121 GCA_038325045.1 Sphingomonadales bacterium | reverse complement strand
GGTGGTTTCCAGAAACGGTTTCAGCAAGCCCCAGCCGGTGGCATTGAGCGCGATATCCAGCCCGCCGAACCGTTCAACCGCCGTGGCGGCCACCTGCGCCAGATCGGCCTCGCTGCCCATATCGGCTACAGCGGCGGCGCCACCGATCTCGGCCGCCAGCTCCTCCAGCGCCTCGCGGTCGCGCCCGGCCACCACCACATGGGCGCCTTCGGCGGCAAAGCGCCGGGCGATCACCTGCCCCATATTGCCCCGGCCGGCAGCGCCGATGACCACGGCAACCTTGTTCTTGAGCCGCGGCACGGCGACCCCCCTTTTTTCTGGTTGATAGCCAGTAAAAAACAATCCTGCCTGATTTTCAATCGCAATCGGCCGGCGCGCTGGAGCCGGCCCGGCAAAGTTGCCTGCCTTGCTCGAAAAAAAGTCATATCTGATTGTTTTTTGAAACGCGGCTGCTAGGTTCGGCGCTCACGAAAGGAATGCCCTTGACCGTCTCTCCAGACCACAAGGCCGGCCGGCCATGATTGCCCAGCCATGACCGTTCAGCCAGGCAAGGAGCATATCCGACCCGACGCCAACGATCCCTCGCGCCCCAAGCGCGGGGTTAGCGAAGACGAACTCGCCACCCGCGAAAGCATTTTCCGCCCCGATCTGCTTGCCGGCAAGACGCTGCTCATCAGCGGCGGCGGCAGCGGCATGGGCAAGGCGACCGCCTTCCTCGCCGCCCGGCTCGGCGCCGATGTCGCTATCTGCGGCCGCAACCCGGACAAGCTGGCGGTCACCCAGGCCGCCATCCTCGCCGCCACCGGGCGCGAAATCTTCACCGCCTCCATGTCGATCCGCGATCCCGATGCCGTGGAACGGCTGATCGGCGATGTGCACGATCGGTTCGGCCGCATCGATACGCTGGTCAACAACGCCGGCGGCCAGTTTCCGCAGGATGCCGTGGACTTCAGCCGCAAGGGCTGGCTCGCGGTTATCGACACCAACCTGAACGGCAGCTGGTGGATGATGCAGGAAGCCGCCAAGCGCTGGCAGCAGGACGGCACGCCTGGCAATATCGTCAACATCGTTGCCAATGTGGAGCGCGGGATGCCGCAGGCCGCCCATACCTGTGCGGCGCGCGCCGGGGTCATCTACCTTTCGAAGACCCTCGCCACCGAATGGGCGCCGCTCAACATCCGCGTAAACTGCATCGGGCCGGGCGTGATCGAGACCGAAGGCTTCGGTGTGTATCCGGAAGAAGCGCTGGTACGCTTCCACAAGGCCAACCCCATGAAAATACGCGGCGACGCCTGGGATATAGCCGAGGCAATCGCCTATCTCGCCTCGCCGGCAGCGCGCTTCATCAACGGTGATCTCATCATCATCGATGGCGGGCAGGCGCAATGGGGCGTGGTCTGGCCGGGCGGCATGCCCGACTATTTCAACGAAAGCGGCGCGGCGTAAGCGCCTATTGGAAAGGAACGAGCATGGGGCGGGTTCAAGGCAAGGTTGCACTTGTTACCGGCGGCGGCTCCGGCCTCGGCGCCGCTGATTGCGAGCTGCTGGCAGCCGAAGGCGCCACCGTGGTCGTGAGCGATGTGCGGCTGGAAGCGGCACAGAAAGTGGCCAGCCGCATCGGCAAGAACGCCGTCGCCATGGCGCTAGATGTCGCCTCCGAACAGGCCTGGATCGGCGTGATGGCCGCCATCGAGGCGCAGTTCGGCCGGCTCGATATCCTCGTCAACAACGCCGGCGTGGTGGTGGTTGCCGATGTGGAAGCCACCACGCTGGAACAGTTCCGCTGGGTAAATGCCATCATGAGCGACGGCGTTTTCTTAGGGTGCAAATACGCCATCCCGCTCATGAACAAGGGCAGCGGCGGCTCCATCATCAACATGTCCTCCACCGGCGCGCTGCTCGGCTATCCGGTGTTCTTCGCCTATTCCGCCGCCAAGGGCGCCGTCCGCTCCATGACCAAGTCCATCGCCGTCATGTGCCAGGAAAAGGGCTATAAAATCCGCTGCAACTCGGTTCACCCCGGTGCCATCGAAACCCCCATGATCCAGGAAGCCAGCGGCCGCGCGGGCGAAGAACAGGCCGTGCCCGATGGCGTGCTCCCCGCCGGCGCCGTGGGCGCACCCAAAGACGTCGCCAGCATGGTCCTCTACCTCGCCTCGGACGAATCGCGCTTCGTGACCGGCGCCGAATTCGTGATCGACAACGGGCTGATCATCCAGCCCTGATATCCGGAGGTAGCATAGGGGCCTCCGGCGGTAGCATAAGAGCCTCCGGCGGCTGGGGCCGCAGGCCCCAGACCCCAAATTTGGCAATCATGTTTTTCGGTTTCGCGACATCGCTGGGCGATTGGTCATGATAGCGCTGCGCGCGGCCTCACGGCAGTCAGGGACATACCCACGAACGGGGTCTGGGGCTTAAGGCCCCAGCCGCCGGAGGCACCCTGCACTACCGCCGCAACCCCCTCAATCCTCCGCCATCATCCGGTCGAGCTCGGCGTGGAAGTGGCGGAGCCGGGCTTCCTGGTCGCTCCATAGCGGCCCGCGGAAGCCGCGTGAGCGTGAGCCGGCCTGCACGATGGGGAGAAGCTCGGAATCCTGATCGAGCACTTCGCCCATTTCGGGTGGTTCGCCCAGCGCGGTGCGCACGATATCGGGCCGGGTTTCGCCGGTCATGTCCACATCGTCGCCGAGCCCCATCCATGCCGGCGGCACAAAGCCGGGGGCATCGACATGGCGGTAGAGAATGCAGGTATCATAAGTGAACTGCTCCGGATCGGTGGCGTGGGGCACGAAGCGGTGCAGGAATACGGCTTCCGGATGGCAGCCGATCTGCACATTGGGGAACAGGCTGTAGACGCACGAATCGCTCAGCTGGGTATCGCTGAACTTGTCGTAATCCAGCCCGTAGCGGGCGGCGCGTTCGCGCTTTGCGGCCTGCACGGCGGCGCGGGTATCGTGCGCGGTGCCCTGGTAGTTTTCGGGGTCGATGCCGGCATCGCGCAGCATCAGCTGGATGCCGGGGTTTACCGAATCCTGATCTTCAAAGCGCCGGCTGGGCTGGGCGAAGGGCACGAACTGCCGGCTGAAGCCGCCGGGGTAGAGGTCGATCTGGGTGCGGTCGTCCATCAGACACTGGGTCTGCGGGTGCACGGCGTGAAGGTGATAGGTCTCGGCAAAGGCATCCACCCCGCCCTTCCAGTTGGAGCCCCAGTTGGAGCGCTTGTGCTGGATGACGTTCATCTTCTCGATTTCATACAGCTCCAGATGGGCGAGGATGGGCGCCAGCCACTCCTTCAACGGCTGGATGTCGGGGTCCATGGAGACAAACACCAGGCCGGCCGCCTCTTCGCAGCGCAGCGAGCTGAGGTTCAGGTCGTGGCACAGCACTTCGGGCTGGAAGGTCTCGCGGTCGGTCACATGGACATTCTCGCCTTCCAGATTGAACGACCAGCTGTGGAACGGGCAAGTGAACTGGTTGACCGAGCCATGATCGGTGAGCACCAGCTGGCTGCCCCGATGCGGGCAGACATTATAGTGGGCGCGCAACTGGCCATCCTGACCGCGCACCACAATGAACGATTCGGCCCCGATGTCGAACCGGGCAAAATCGCCGGCTTCGCGCACATCGGACACGGTGCAGGCCAGCAGCCAGCTGCGGGCGAACACCCTTTCCCATTCCTGGGCGGCGAAATCCTTGCTGAAATAGCGCTCCGGCGTGGGGCGGCCGCTGCCATGGTCGATGGCCGGTGCCGATGCATTGAAAGCCGTGGCCTTGCCCGTGTGGATTTCCCACAGCCTGTACGCAAAATTCATCGCTATAATCCTCCCGCCAGTTCTTTCGATATCCCCTACCATAAAAAGACAATCATGTCTGTTTTACAAGCGGCGAATCGAAGCGCATCATCGCGGCGAATTCCATAGCGGGAGATAGGCAATGAGCCGTTTGTTCGGACCGGTTTTTCAAGTGGCATGGGTCATCGAGGATATGGATTCAGCCCTGGCGCACTGGACCGGAACCATGGGCGTCGGCCCGTTCTTCCGCTTCCCCATGCCATTGGCATTCGACTGGCTTAAGCTGGACGGCGAGCCGGCCAATGCCGCAGCGCAGGCCGGGGTGCTGGGCGCTGTGGCGGTTGCCTATAGCGGCGATACGATGATCGAGCTGATCACCCCGGGGCCGACCCCCTCGCTCTACCGCCGCTTTCTCGATTCCGGGCGCAGCGGAGTGCACCACCTCGGCATGGTCGCCACCGATTATGATGCCCAGATGGCAGCTGCGCGCGCCGCCGGCATTAAGGTGGTGATGGAGGGCGAACTGCCGCTGTCCCGCTTCGCCTATCTTGAAACCGACGCGCTCTGGCCCGGCACCATGGTCGAAATCATCGACATGCGCCCGCCGATGGTGGAGCTGTTCGGCACCATAAAAGCCGCTGCCCGAAACTGGGACGGAACCGACCCGGTGCGCGAAATGTAGCGTAGAAGCAGGGGCCTCCGGCGGGCAGGGCCGCAGGCCCTGCACCCATATCATCATTCCGCCCCATCCGGCGGGGCCGCCGACTCAAGATAAGCGCAAGGCCCTAAGCAAGGGTGCAGGGCCTGAGGCCCTGCCCGCCGGAGGCAATCCAAGCCCTATTTCGCACTGGCCAGCTTGGATGTTTCAGCGCGCAGATCAGCCGCGCGGCCGCGGAGGAACTGGCGGATATCGTCGCGCGCCTTGCGGTCCAGCTCGGCGAATTGCGGCATGCCGTTGGCGACCAGCAGGCCATCATGCACAATCGGTGCGAAGCTTTCATCGGACAGGATGGCGGCCGATGTGCGCAGGTCCGGCGCCACGCCGCCGCCCACGGCATAGCCGCCGTGGCATACGAGGCAGCGCGCCACATAGCCGGTCACGCCGCGCGCTTCGGCGTCGGCATCGCGCTTGAAACCGGGGTCGTCCACCGCCGCTCGCACATATTCCACCTTGGGCGGCAGCTTGGCGGTGCCGCCCAGCTTGAAGGTGAGCACACGGCGCGCCTGGGTGGCGTAATCTATCCGGTAGTCTTCCACCAGGTTGCTCAGATAGGCGCCGCTGGTGCCAAAGCCGCTCAGCACGGTCACATATTGCTCGCCGTTCACCGAATAGCTGATCGGCGGCGCCACGATTGGCGCGCCCGCATCAAAGGCCCAGAGAGGCTTACCGCTGCGCCCGTCATAGGCGTTGAACTGGCCGTCTATCTGGCCCTGGAACACCAGATTGCCCGCTGTCGCCATCACCCCGCCGGGGAAGTGTGCTGGTGTTGGCACCCGCCAGGCCTGTTTCTGGGTTACCGGATCCCAGGCCACCAGCGCGCTGTTGGTAATCGCACCGGGCTGCGGGTTGATCTCTGCCACCACCCCGAAATCGAGCGTCATATTGGGGGTGCGCTTCCAGTTCTTCAGGTCCACGCCTTCATCGGAATAGCTCACCTGCAGGTCGATTGCCGGAATATACACAAGCCGGTTCTGCGGGCTGAAGGCCATTGGCAGCCAGCTGTGCGCGCCGATGGGCGAGGGCGAGAAGCTGCTGCGGCCGCTTTCGTAGCGGATGCCCGGCGCTTCCACCGGCCGGCCGGTTTCAAGGTCGATCTTCGAGGCCCAGGTAGTTTTCACATAGGGTTCGGCGGAGATGAGCTTGCCGGTATCGCGGTCGATCACATAGAAAAAGCCGTTCTTGGGCGCGGTCATCAGCACCCGGCGCGGCTTGCCGGCGATTGTCACATCGGCCAGCTCCATATCCATCGAGGCGTTGTAATCCCAGCTCTCGCCGGGGTTGAACTGATAGTGCCATTTATAGGCGCCGGTTTTGGCATCGAGCGCCACCACCGAGCACAGGAACAGGTTGTCGCCCTTGCCGTCGCTCCTGATCTTGCGGTTCCACGGCGATCCGTTGCCGGTGCCGAGGAAGACGGTATCGCTGTCCTTGTCATAGGTGATGGAATTCCACACCGTGCCGCCGCCGCCGTGCTTCCACCATTCGCCGGCCCAGGTCTTGGCGGCCATTTCCATTGCCGGGTTTTCAAAGCCATCGGCCGGGTTGCCCGGCACGGTATGGAAACGCCACAGCTGCTTGCCGGTCTCGGCATCATAGGTGGTCACATAGCCCCGGATGGCGCTCACATCCGCACCGCCGTGCCCGATGATGACCTTGCCATCGAACGCGCGCGGCGGCCCGCTGATGAAGCGCGCATCTTTTTTGCCCATGGTCATTGCCGACCAGACCTGCTTGCCGGTTTTCGCATCGATCGCGATCAGCCGGCCATCCTGGGTGCCGGTGTAAATCTTGCCATTCCACCAGGCGATGCCGCGGCTGCCCCAGCCCTGCCGCAACTTCTCGCCCGATGCTTCGGGCGCCTTGGGGTCGTGCACCCATAGCGACTTTCCGGTGGCGGCATCCACCGCATGGATCACGCTATAGCCACGCGAAAAATACAGCACGCCGTCGATGGCCAGCGGGGCGCTTACCGAGTTGCCGGTCGGCAGGTCCATCGACCAGGCAAGGCCCAGCTTCTTCACGCTGTCGGTGGAGATTTGTGCGAGCGGGCTGAAATGCTGCTCGCCATAGGTTCGCCCGAACCCGGTCCAGTTGCGGCCATCGCTGCTGTCAAACAGCTGCTCCAGATTACTGTTTCCCATTCCGCCCTGGCCGGCAACGGCAACAACAGCCGCAGCGGAAGCGGCAAGCAACACTGTTCCAGCCACAATCGGTGTCTTGTAACGATGGACCATTATTGCAATCCTCGACTTTTAAACGCGATTATAAATTGGACAGTGCTTTTTTTCGTGACTCTGGCTCAACGATAGATGATGCTAAGCGTAATTATAAACCGGGAGGACACCATGCCGCAACTTGATGTGCCTGAAGACCAGATGATCGACGCGCTCAGCTATGCCGCGCGCACCTATGCGCCCGAGGTTGGGAGTGCTGCGGTCGCCTATGCCAAGGCGGTTTACCAATCTTCGCGGCTGCCGCTTCGCATATTGGAGGCGGCGCGCTACCGCACCGCGCTCATCAACGGCTGCACCATCTGCAAGTCCATGCGCGCGGCGCGCGATATCAACGGCTATCTGGAGAGCGTGGGCGGCGATGCCAGCCAGTCCATCGTCGCCCGCGGCGGGGAGGCGCCGGACGAAGACTTTTACGCAGCCGTTGAAGACGGTCGGCACGCCAGCCTGTTTTCCGCCCGCGAGACTCTGGCGGTGGAATATGCCGAGCAGATGGGCGAGACACCCAAAACCCTGGCCAGCGACGGCGCCTTCTGGAGCCGGATGCACGCGGCATTCAGCCAGCGGGAGATCATGGACCTGACGCTGTGCATCGGCGCCTGGATGGCGCTCGGCCGCACTGTTCATGTGCTCGGCCTTGATGCGGTCTGCTTCACCGATACGCTCGCCACTGGCTGAACAGCGCACAAGCGGACAGGCGGCCAGGCCACCTGTCCGCTGATGCCGCTCAGACATCAGTAACGGAAGCCCACCTCGACGCCGTAGAAACGCGGCGGACCGAACTGCGAATTCTGCCAGAGGCCGGCGACATTCTGCGAAGCTGTCCGGTAGCGGGCATCCGAAAGGTTGCGGCCGAGCAGACGAAGAAAGTAGCGGTCATCCGCCTGCGCCAGCGTCAACGACGCATTCAACAGCGTCCGCGCATCGAGGAACGTATTGCCGAACGGAGTGTCGATCGCCTGCGTGCTCAGGTTACGCGCGGTGTAGGCCGCGTTGCCGTTCAGCACCATCTTGTGGTTGCTGCCGAGCGGAACCTGATAGGTAGCATCGACGGTCCACTGCCATTTGGGCGCGCGGTCCAGCGGCGCCGAGGCCAAGTCATAGCCAGCACCCGGGGCGGTATACTCGTCATACTTGCCGTCAAGATAACCGAGCACGCCGCGCAGCGTGAACCCTTCAAACAACAAGGCGGAGGTTTCGAGTTCCAGACCCTTCACCGTTGCGCTGGCTGCGTTGAAGAACAGCGTGACCTGATTGTCGACACCATTGACCGTAATCGGCACGTTAAGCTGCTTCTGCAGATCCGTATATTTGACGTAAAACCCGGTCAGGTTGAAACGAAGGCGATTGTCGAAGGTCTGGGTCTTTACCCCAAGCTCGAAGCTGTCAGCCTTCTCGGGGCGTGTTGCTCGCGCATCGTTCTCGAAAAAGGCGAGATCGGTGCCGTAGGGTGCAAAACTACCGATCTGGTCGTTGAAGCCGCCCGCCTTATAGCCGCGCGCATAGGTGCCATAGGCGAAGACTGCATCGCTAGCCTGCCAGCCAAGGCTGGCGCGCCAGGTCAGCTGACGGTCATTCGCGTCCACCTCGACCGTGTTGGCCGTGAACTTGTAAACACTGGCATCAAGCGGTTCCGCAATATTGATGCCAAGATCGAAACCGCCATTGAGCGCGGGAATGAACGCCTGTTGCCGACCGCGCCAGGTCTTGTCATCCCAGCTGTGCCGAAGACCACCCGTGAGGGTCAGCGTATCGGTAAATTTGAACGTGCCTTCCGCGAACAACGCCTTGGATGTGCCTTTCTGACCATTGCAGAGGATGTAAGGCGTGTCGTTCCAGTTGCCGAACGGCAGTGGACCGATTGTCAGATCAAGGAACCCAAGGATCTGCGCCACGCAGAAATCGATAGTCTCTCGCTGATAAAAACCGCCGGCGACGACGTTGAACGGACCCTCGAAGTCCGTGGCCAGCCGCACTTCCTGCTGCCAAGTCTTGCGATTGTCATCGCGCGAGGCATCGAAGATCGATAGCGCTTCGCCGTCTGCCGCGATGGGCGCCACACCGGGGTAGGTGTTGGGCAGGCGCGAGCGCTGGTTCCGGTAACCGCTGACCGAGGTCAGCGTGCCGAACCCGAGATTGAAATCCATGTTCAGATAAAAGCCGTCCACATCGATACGCTGGCCGAGCGGCATGTTGACGAGGCCGTTGGACTTGTTGGTGATGCCGGCATTATCGAGCGGATCGCTACTGCGCGGATTAACCCCGGTAACGCCGAGAAGATCGGTCAGGAATCCGCCGGGACCCTGAAAGAGCCCGTTTTCATTGACCGAAGGGATGGAATCCGACTTGTCACGAAGAATTTCATACTGGAACAACGCGCTGAAATTGCTGCTAGGCTCAAACAACACCTTGGCGCGCGCCTGCCAGACGCTTGTCCCACCCAGAACGCTATTATCACCGCAGCCCGACACGCCTTCAAACTTGCTGTTGGGGTTGGCATTCGGGAAGGCCAGCCCGCCCATTCCATCCGGCACCCCTACGGGCGCACGAACCGGCCCGAAGCAGGCACCATTGCGGTAGAAGCCATCGCTGCCCTCATAGCCGCCGACCAGGCGGACCGACAACACATCATTAATGATCGGGATATTGGCTGCGCCCTGCATGCGGTGCGTCCCGAAGCTGCCATATTGGAACTGCCCCTGCATGCCGATCTCGTTCATGATCGGACGCTTGGTCTTGACCGTCACCGCGCCGCCTGTCGTGTTCTTGCCGAACAATGTGCCCTGCGGCCCGCGCAGCACTTCCACCTGATCAACGTCAAACACATCGAGAAGCTGGGTCTGCACGCTGGAGACGACAAAATCATCGACGAGCACGGCCACCGGCGGCTCGAAATAGACGATGATCGAGGTCTGGCCCACGCCGCGAATGGCGAAGGAGGCAGCATTGAAGCCGGTGATGGTGGCGGCCGAGAAGTTCGGCACGAACGCGGACAGGTCGCCGATGTTGCGCGGCGAGGCCTGCGCAATCAACCGGGAATCGATGGCCGAAACCGCGACCGGCGTTGTCTGCAGATTGGAGGAGCGGCGCGTGGCGGTCACGATGATTTCACCGAGCCCTGACTCATCGGCCTGCGCGGTGGCGTCCGCAGCCTGCGCCTGTGCGCTTGCCGGCGCCGCAATGATGGACGCCAGCACCAGCGACGAAGTCGCACCAATCAGCATGTTGCGCAGTTTCATCTGTTCACTCCCCGGGATTTTCAATTGTCACCCCTGCTCATGGCCGGCAGGCTATCTTGGCCAACTTCTAATCGCGACCGGGGTACGGATGCAATCAGTCATGAATGTTTTTTTTACCTGTTGCGGATGCGCAACACCGACAGACCGATTGTGCGGCGCAGCATTATGCCTTCAGGGGCAGCCAGCAGGGACAATTGGCTTGAAAAATCATGCATGATTGTTTTTAGATGGGCGGCGCCTGCCAAAGAGCGGCTGTTACCATTGGGGATGATATCATGGCCTATAGCTTCCTCTCGCGCTTCCGGATCAAGCAGGGGAGCGAGAACAGCTTCATAGCGCTGGCGAAAACCATGGAAGGGCTGGTGGACCGGGAGCCTGGAACGCTGGCCTTCAAATTCTTCCGCCTCGCGGAGCCGGGCATGTTCGCGGTGTACGAATCGTTTGTCGATGAAGCTGCCGACAAGGCGCACATGGAAACCGAGCACGGCAAGCCGATCATCGAGCAGATGATCGGGTGCATGGACGGCAGCTATTCGCGCGAGATGCTCTATGATCTGGACCGCGCATGAGCGCACCGGTGCTTACCTATGGTGCCATGCTGCGCGCCTCCGCCGCCGCCCGGCCGGATGCAGATGCGCTGGTGTTCCCCGATAGCCGGATTTCGCACGCGGCCCTCAACGCCTCCGCCCGGCGCTGGGCCAAGGCTTTCATCGCCATGGGCATACAGCCCGGAGACAATATCGGTATCCTGCTGACCACCCGGCCGGAGTTTGTGGAATGCCTGTTCGGCGCCACCATGGCCGGCGCAGTCGCGGTGCCGGTAAACGCCCGCTACCAATCCGGCGAGCTGGCCTTTCTGGTTAAGGATGCCGATCTGGTGGCGCTGGTCACCTCGGGCCGGATGGCCGATACGCTGGATTTCAACGAACGGTTGCTGGCCGCCCTGCCCTCGCTGGCAGCAGCGCCGGATGCCGATGCCCTGGCACTGCCGGAAGCGCCCAGGCTCAGGCGCATCCTGTGCATCGACAGCCCCTGCGCTGCCAATCTGGTGAGTTCGGAAGGCGCCATGGCGCGCGCCGGTGCGATCTCCGAGGCCGAAGTCGATGCCCGCATCGATGCGGTACAGGCGGACGACACCGCCTTCATCCTCTATACCTCCGGCACCACCGCCAACCCCAAGGGCGCGCTCATCAGCCACCGGGGCATTGTGGGCAACAGCCGCAACCTGGGTGTGCGCTACGAGGTAAGCGCGGAAGACCGGGTATGGTCGCCGCTACCCATATTCCATATCGCCGGCATCCTGCCGATGACGATGATCCTCGATGTGGGCGGCGCCTATCTCACCGTGCCGCATTTCGAGCCCGGCGCAGCGCTTGAAATGCTGGGCCGCGAGGGGGCCACGGTGGCCTATCCCAGCTTTGTCACCATCATGCAGGACCTCATCACCCACCCGAGCTTCGCCCATACCGATCTCGGCAAGCTGCGGCTGATGAACTCCAATTTCGCCGTGCAGCCAGCCTGGATCAAGGAGGCGATGACCAAGGCCATGCCGCACACCGTGCAGGTGGGCACCTATGGGCTTACCGAGGCCGCCGGCACCATCTGCACCAGCAGGCTGACCGACAGTTTCGAGCAGCGCACCGGGCGCCTCGGCGTTCCGATCGATGATTGGGAGGTGCGCATCGTCGATCTGGAAACCGGTGAAGACTGCCCGCTGGACGCCAAGGGCGAGATCGTGGTGCGCGGGCCCAACATGCTGAAAGGCTATTACAACGCGCCCGAAAAAACCGCCGAGGTAATGCGCGGCGGCTGGTTCCACACCGGCGACATCGGCTCGTTCAATGCTGATGGCCAGATCATGTTCCACGGCCGCGACAAGGACATGCTGAAAGTGGGCGGCGAGTATGTGGCGGCCGCCGAGATAGAGGCGATGCTGCAGGGCCATGCGGCCGTGAAGCTGGCACAGGTCGTGGGCATTCCCGATCCGCGCTATGTGGAGGTGCCGGCCGCCTTTATCGAGCTGGCAGAAGGCGCCAGCGCCAGCGAGGCGGAGCTGATGGACTATTGCCGGGGCAGGCTGGCGGGCTTCAAGATGCCCCGCCACATCCGCTTCGTAAGCGCCTGGCCGATGTCCACCTCCAAGATCCAGAAATTCCGGCTGCGCGCGCAGCTGGTGGAAGAACTCGGTACGGGAGCCGCTGCATGACCGGAAAAAGCTTTATCGCAACGCTGCGCACCAAGCCTGAAAAGCGCGCCGACATGATTGCACTGCAGGTGGAGCTGAAAAACCTGGTGGCGGCGAACGAGCCGGATGCGCTCGTCTATGAGCTGTTCCAGTCCGAAACCGACCCGGACATGTTTCTGTGCGTGGCCACCTTCCGCGATGATGCCGCCTTCGAGCACCATATGCACATCGACTTCCACGACCGGCTGGTGCCGCCGATCCTCGCCTGCCTGGCGCAAGACATGACGATCGAGTTCTACCGCTCCCACCGCTTAGGAGACAGCAAATGGCCGTGACCGAAGCCGACCTCGAAGACCTTGTGGCCCGGCGGGACTGTTACGCCGTGCTCACCCGCTATTGCCGGGCGCTGGACCGGTGCGACGCGCGCATGATGCAGGGTGTCTATTGGCCCGATGGCATCGACAACCACGGCGTTTTCAACGGCAATGCCGCAGAGTTCGCAGACTTCATCGTGCGCGAAATACAGGAATGGTTCGAAGTGACCATGCACGCGATCATGAACATCCACATGGAGATCAAAGGTGATGTCGCGGTGAGCGAGGCCTATCTCTTCGCCTATCACAAGGTGCGCGCCGACAAGGCGGAAGGCATTTTCGGCTCCCGCTACATGGCGATGTTCGACAAGACCGGGCTGGACCCCGCCAACCACCATTTCTACTATGGCGGCCGCTACCTCGACCGGCTGGAGCGCCGGGGCGGCGAATGGCGGATCGCCAAACGCCAGGTGGTGATGGACTGGAACGACAACCGCCCCTCCACCGAAATCCTCGACCAGGGCATGTTCGCCACCCTCACCCCGCGCGGCCAGCGCGGGCCGGACGATCTGGTGTTCCACAACCTGCCCTGAAGGGGAGCCTCCGGCGGCTGGGGCCGGCGGCCCCAGACCCCGTTTGAGGGGATTGGGATTGGTCCTGACCTTCAACGGTCATTCCTGAACCCCCATATGGGGTCTGGGGCCGCCGGCCCCAGCCGCCGGAGGCCTTCCCTCAATCGAGCAGCTGCGGGCTTTCGATCAGCCGCGCGAGAGCGGCCATGAACCGGCCGGCATCCGCGCCGTCGATGGCTCGGTGATCGCAGGAGAGCGAGAGGTGCAGCACCGGCACAATCCGGATGGCGCCATCATCGTCGATAGGTTCGGGCCGGGCGGTGCCTACGGCGAGGATGGCGCCCTGCGGCGGGTTGATGATCGCATCGAACTGCTCCACCCCGAAACCGCCGAGGTTGGAGAGCGAGAAGCTGCCGCCGGTGAATTCCTCCGAAGCCAGCCGGCCGCTGCGGGCGCGCTGGGCAAGGCCTTGCATGACTTCCGAAATCTGGCCGACAGACAGCCTGTCTGCTGCCCTGATAATCGGCGTCACAAGGCCCTTTTCGGTGGCGACTGCAACCGCCACATCGGCGTGGGAGAAGCGGTGGATGGCATTGCCGTGCACCTGGATATTCACCTGCGGCACTTCGAGCAGCGCCAGCGCACAGGCTTTCACCAGATAATCATTCACGCTCGGCCGGGTGCCGCTGATAGCGGCGCGAAGGCCGAGCAGCCGGTCTGCCCGCACGCGGCGGCGCACATAGAAATGCGGGATGGTGGCTTTGGCCTCGGTCAACCGGCGCGCGATGGTGCGGCGCATCGAGCTCATGGAGATTATCTCCACCTCGCCTGCCGGCGCTGCGGGAACAGGTGACGGGGCAGCAGGGCGCGCATTCGTGATCGCGGCCAGCACATCGGCATGGCGGATCCGCCCGCGTGCGCCCGAGCCGGAGAGCCCTTCCAGGGCAATGCCGTGGGCAGCCGCCACCCGCCGCGCCACCGGCGTGGCCCAGGCGGCACTTTCTGGCGTTGCCGGCAGCGGGCCGGTGAGCGCAGGTGCCGCTGGTGGCCGCATGGCCTGGTCGATATCCTGCGCGGTCAACCGCCCGTTCCGGCCGCTGCCGGCCAGCCCGGCCACATCCAGCCCGGCGGCCTCAGCTTTGGCGCGGGCAGCGGGGCTTATCGCGGTCGAGTCCGGAATGGCTGCAGCCGGTGGAACGGGGGCCGGGGCAGGCGCAGGCGCAGCCGCATCATCGGTGTCAAACGCGGTATTGGCCGGGCGGAAGCCGGCGATCACGGCGTCGATTTCGGCTGCGCTCGCCTCCCCGTCTGAAAGCACGGCCAGCAGCGCGCCCACCGCCAGCGTTTCGCCGGCAGCAGCGATTATCCGCACCAGCCGGCCATCGGCCTCCGCTTCCACCTCGTTGGTAATCTTGTCGGTCTCGATGGTGGTCAGCAACGCGCCTTTGCTGAAAGGCTCGTTTTCGGCGACCATCCACTCAGCGATGGTGCCTTCGCTCATCTCGATGCCCCATTTGGGCATGGTAAAGGGGGTAAGGCGCGCCATCGTTCAGCGCCACGCCAGCGTGCGGCGTACGGCATCCTCGATGTTTTTGGGGCTCGGCACCCAGGCGCGTTCCAGCTCGCGGGCAAAGGGAATGGGCGAGTGTGGCGCGGTGACCATCTGCGGCGGCACCTTGAGGCTGGAAAATGCCTTGTTCGCAACGATGCTCACGATATCGGACGCCAAGCTGCAACGCGGCGGGCTTTCATCCACCACGATCAACCGGCCAGTCGCCTCCACGGAATCGAGGATGCAGTCCTCGTCGAGCGGGCTGGTGGTGCGCAGGTCAATGATATCCACACCGATGCCGTCCGCCGCCAGCTTGTCGGCGGCTTTTTCCGAAAAATTGACCATGCGGCCGCAGGTGACGATGGTGGCATCGCCGCCTTCGCGCACCATGCGGGCGACGCCGAACTTCTGGGTGTGGTCGCCTTCCGGCACCTCGCCCTTCACGCCGTAAAGCGCCTTGTGCTCGAAGAACATCACCGGATCATCGCCGCGCAGCGCCTCGCACAGCAGGCCCTTGGCATCGGCCGGCGTGGTGGGCATCACCACCTTCAGGCCGGGCATGGCAGTGAGCATGGCATAGACCGACTGGCTGTGCTGCGGGCCGGCGTTCATGCCAGCGCCATAGATAAGCCGCACCACCGCCGGGCATTTGGTTTTGCCGCCGAACATGTAGCGGAACTTGGCCATCTGGTTCCACAGCTGGTCCAGGCTCACGCCCACGAAATCGGCAAACATCAGCTCCGCCACCGGCCGATATCCCGCCAGCGCCGCGCCCGCTGCAGCCCCGATGATGGCGCTTTCGGAAATCGGCGTATCTAGCACGCGGCCGGCGCCGAATTTCTCATACAGGCCGCCGGTGGTGCCCCAGATGCCGCCAATGGCCTCGGGCCCGCCTTCGGTGCCCATGCCGCCAACGATATCCTCGCCCAGCACGATGATCTTCTCGTCGCGCGCCATTTCGGCGTGAAGGGTCGAGACTATGGCCTCGCGGATGTTCATGATCGGCACGGGAACATTCCCTCAATAGGATACATAGACATCGTCGGTCAGTTCCGACGGGTCTGGCGGGGGCGCTGCCCGGGCGGCCTTGGTGGCGGCATCGATGCGCGCGGCAACTTCCGCGTCAACGGCATCGAGCGCTGCATCATCGATAAGCGCCGCCTCGGTAACCCGGGCACGGAACGCCTTCAGGCAATCGCGCGTCTCCCGCAGCCGGTCCAGCTCGCCGGGGCCACGGTAGCGCTGCGGATCGCCTTCGAAATGGCCGTAGAAACGCTCGGTATCCAGCTCGATTGCGGCCGGGCCGCCGCCGCCGCGCACATGGTCCAGAAGCTCCGCCATCACATCATAGGTGGAGAAGAAGTCCGAGCCATTGGCGCGCCACACCTTCATGCCGAATGCCTCTGCCCGGCCGGCGATATCGGTGGCGGTGGCGGTGGCATAGGAAGGGCCGGTGTGCTCGGAATAATGGTTGTTCTCGAACACGAAAATCGCTGGCACCTTCAGCACCACCGCCATGTTCATCGCCTCGAAAGTGGTGCCCTGGTTGCAGGCGCCGTCGCCGGAAAAAGCGATTGCCACCTTGCCCTTGCCATCGAGCTTGGCGGCAATGGCCGCCCCCACCGCCTGCGGTGCACCGGCGCCCACAATGCCATTGGCGCCCAGCATCCCGATCGAGACATCGGCAATGTGCATGGAGCCTGCGCGGCCCTTGCACAGCCCGTCACGCCGGCCATAAATCTCCAGCATCATGCCTTCCACATCGCAGCCCTTGGCAATGCAATGGCCATGGCCGCGGTGGGTGGAAACAATCATGTCCGCATGGTCGAGATGCTCGCACACGCCCACAGCGGCTGCCTCCTGCCCGCAATAAAGGTGGGTGAAGCCCGCGATCTCGCCGGTCTTTATCTCCTCGTGCAGCCGCTCTTCAAAGCCGCGGATCGTCGCCATCCGCCGATAGGCCTGCAGCAGCGCATCGCGGCTCAGCTGCAGGGCCGGGCTGGCGCCATTCTTGCTCATTTCGGGCCTCCAGCGCCGTAAATATAATCTTCGATCACCTTGTGGAAATGCCGGAGGCGCAGCTCCTGCGCCCCGATCCACAACCCCTTGAAGGCGGCAGACTGCATGCCCTTCTGCACCGTGGGCAGGTTGAAGGCATCCTGATCGAGCACCTGGCCGATGGACTTGTCACCGTGCACGAAATGCTGGTGGCGGGGGCGACGCGGCGGTTCCTCGCCCTCGGGCAACAGCTCGAACATCCAGATATCATAATACATCTTGTTCGGGTCGGTGGCGTGCGGGCGCTGGCGGAACAGCATCAAGTCGTCGGCATGGGCGTTCAGCGATACATTGGGGAAGATCTGATAATGGTAATCGTCGGTCAGCTGGTCATCGTTCAGCCGTGAATAATCCTTGCCCATGCGCTTGCCGTTGGCGCGCATGAACTTCTGCACATCGACCCGAATGTCACTCACCCGGCCCTCATACTCCGCCGGGTCCATGCCGGCCTTGCGCAT
>JBBQIP010000031.1:0-17130 GCA_038325045.1 Sphingomonadales bacterium | reverse complement strand
TGCGGCCGTTGACGCCGGCCGAGAGCAGCGGCACCAGCCGGTCCGGCACGGTGAGCGTGGCGGGGGCGAGGCTGGTGAACAGCGCATCGAGCGCGGCTGTCTGCATGGCGAGCGGCACCGGCGTGGCCGCCGGCTGGCCGTCTCCGGCCACGCGATAGGCATAGTCCATGCCGCCCACCAGCTTGGCGGCAGCCTCCACCTGATAGCGGTGGAGCAGCCACACCAGCACGAAGCGGCGGCGGAGCTCGGCCATGGGGGTGCCGGCGGGAATGGCGCCTTCGCCAAAGCCGGCGATGGCGGCCTCGCGCACCGCGAGCAGCCGGGTCAGCTCGGCGGCCGGATCGGCCCCATTGTCCCACATGTTGGACCATGGCGTGGGCGAATCGGGGGCGCGGCCATCGATATCGGTGAGGAAGCGGGCGCCCGAGGCCACAGAGGCGGCCATTTTGGTGGCCGCCAGCGCATCGGCGTTCTGCCCCGGGGCAGGCTGGCCGTAGAGCCAGTCCACGGCAAACTTGTCCCAGGTGCCGATGCCATCTGCATAGGCGCGCGAAATGTCCGGCTTGCCGTTCACCAGCCCGATATTGGGGCCGGGATAGTCCATCACCGAGGTATCGCCCTGGGTGGAGCCGGCGAAATTGTGCATGAAGCCGATGGCATGGCCCACTTCGTGCGCGCCCAGCTGGCGGATGCGCTGCAGGGCCACCACCACCGGATCGTTGGGCCCGCCCTTGCCGCTGGCGGCGGCGCCGACAAGGCTCTCGAAAATGTTGATATCCTGCCGCACGCGCAGCGCACCCAACACCACCGAGCCCTTGATGATCTCGCCGGTGCGCGGATCGCTGATGGTCTGGCCGTAAGACCAGCTGCGGGTGAGCCGGCTGCCCCAGGTAACGATATTGTAGCGCGCATCGAGCGGATCCACGCCTTCAGGCAGGATTTCGGCACGGAAGCCGCCGATGAACCCGGCGGCATCGAACGCCTGCGACCACCAGCCCACACCGTCTCTGAGTGCGCTGCGCACCGGCTCGGGCGCGGCATTGTCGATGTAGAAGATGATCGGCTTCTTCACTGGCGAGCGGGCGGCGGCAGGGTCGGTCTTTTCAAGGCGGAAGCGCACCGCCAGCGCCTTCACCACATCGCTGCCCAGCGGCTGGTTGAAATCGAACACCTGCAGGCCGTTGGCGGACGAGCGGATATCGAAGGCGCGGGTCTGGAAGCCGGGCTCGGGCAGTTTAATGATGCTGTGATGGACCTGGATGGTGACGGAGCGGGGATCGGGCACCGTCTGCGACACTTCCGGGCCGGGGCTGTCGGGCGCGAAGGTGAGCCAGCTGTCCACCTCCATATTGGTGGGGAACACCTTTACCGAGGCCGGATCGACCATCGAAAGCACATCGACCAGCCGGAAGCCGCGCCGCGACACGGCCACGCCGTTGCCCCGCCCGCTTGCGGTGCTGGCATTGAGCCGCGCGGCGAGATTGGCGGTGTCCTTCGCCAGCAGCCCGGCGAGATCGACCGTCACCCGCCCGTCGGGCAGGGTTTCAACCGGATCGAGCAGTGCGAGCGTGGAAACCGCGAAGCTGTTGGTCACGCCCGCCTGTTCAGCGGCCGTACCGCCTTCTGCGCGGAAGCGGGGGTTTTCATACACCGCGGCGATCTTGCGGCCGATGCGGCGGAAGGCCAGCAGATCATCGGAACCCTGCATGCCGCGATCGACCCGGATATCGGCGGTGCCGAGACCCGAGCGGAGCATGGTCGCATGGATGAAGCGGCCCATGCTGCCATCGGCGGCCGGCGCCGGCAGGGTGACGAGGATGCGCCCGCTCGCCACATCGGCTTTCACCGGCAGCAGCGGCGCTTCTGCGGGCTGGGCACTGGTGGGCACGGCTGCGGCAAGGGCGAAGGCGAGGGCAGAACCCGCGCCCCAAAGCGTTGCCAGTCTCATGTCGTGCCCCCTGATTATGCAGCCTAGTAAGTAAACTGTTGCAAGGCCTGTGCTCCAAAGCAATGGGCTTGCTTGCGATGGCGCCGGGGAACGGGCAATATGCCGCTGCAAGGGATTCTCAGCATGATTTCATTTCCGTTTACAACGCTGGCGTTGGTGTTTGCGCTATTCGTCTTTTTCGGGCTGGCGGCCAATGTGGGGCGGGCGCGGCTCAAGTGGAATGTGCCGGCGCCGGCGAGCAGCGGCCATCCGGAATTCGACAAGCGTTACCGGGTGCAGATGAACACCATGGAGCAGCTGCTGCTGTTCCTGCCGGCGACGTTCATGGCGGTGCCGGTGCTGGGCGATATGGTGACCGCGGCGCTGGCGCTCACCTGGTCGGCGGGGCGGATCATCTATGCCCGCAGCTATTATAATGACCCTGCCAAGCGCGGGCCGGGATTTGGCCTTACCCTGTTGCCGACGCTGGCGATGCTGGTGGCGGCGGCGGTGGCCGCTGCTGGCCTGCTGGTGCGGGCGTGAGGGCGGGCTGGTCCATGCGCAGAATGGCAACCCCCGACCCTGTGGCGCCGGGCCAGGAGAGCGTGTGGGATTTCCCGCGCCCGGCCAGATGGCGGCATTGCCGGCACCTGCTGGAGATCATGCACGGCGGGATGCGGCTGGCATCGACCCGCGCCGGTATCGAGACGCTGGAGACCAGCCACCCGCCGACCTATTATTTTCCGGTTGAATCAATCGCCCAGGGGGCGCTGCGGCCCAATGCGCGCCGGACCTTGTGCGAATGGAAGGGCCAGGCGCGCTATTTCGATGTGCTGGTGGGCGGCATGCGGCTGCCTGCGGCGGCCTGGTGTTATGATAGCCCGCTGCCGAGTTTTGCAGCGCTCAGGGGCCATGTCGCCTTTTATGCGGAGGCGCTGGACGGCTGCTTTGTGGGTGGGGAGAAGGCCTCCGCGCAACCGGGCGGCTTTTACGGCGGCTGGGTTACCAGCCATTTCGCCGGGCCCTTCAAGGGCGTGCCCGGAAGCGACGGCTGGTAGGCAGCCGTCTGTATCGGGATCGGGCCAGCGCGCTTCGCGATTGACAGCGGGTGCGGTGTATATAGTGTCCAACTGGTGACGTGTTGAGCGACCGCGTGCCGCGCAGCCTTTGGCCGCAAGACCTTGTCGCCCGCATTTGTTCACTGGATGAGGGCACTGCCGATGCGTTTCCTGCTGATTGCCGCTCTTTTGAGCGGCGCCGCCACAACCCAGACAATGGCACAACCTGCATCAGCGCAGCCTCCAGCCGCATCTGATATACCGCGCATTCCGGGCCAGAACCTGCAGGGCATGCGGATCTATCTGCGCACCGGCTTGAAGACCCATTCGCCGGGCGAGCATGATTATCCGCAGTTTCTGGCCGATTGGTCGAAGCTGCTTACCGAGCGCGGCGCGGTGGTGGATGGCTCGCTGCACGCGCCGTCGGCGGCCGAGCTGGAAAAGACCGATGTCATCGTCATGTACAAGGGCGATGCGGGCTATATGACCGCCAGCGAGCGCACCGCGCTGCGCGACTTCATCAAGCGCGGCGGCGGGCTGGTGACGATCCATGATCCGCTCTGCGGCCCCGATCCGGAGGAGTTTGCCAGCTATGTTGGCGGCGCCAAAAAGCATGGTGAGGTGAATTACACTCTAGGCGTGAATGTGCCGCTTACGGTGGTCGATCGCAGCTCGCCGATCATGAAGGGCATGACCGATATCACGCTGTTCGACGAGGCTTTTTACAAGCTGACCTGGGCCAAGGGCGAGGGTGTGCATGTGCTGGCAACAACGGTCATTCCCGATACGCCGTCCTCGCGGCGCGGCGGCGGCATGGGGCAGACGGTACCGCAGGTCTGGACCTATGAGCACAAGATGGAGGGCGGCGAGCCGGCGCGCGCATTCGTGTGGTTGCAGGGCCATAGCTATGAGAATTTCGCCAAGCCGCAGGTTCGCGACATGCTGCTGCGCGGCATCGCCTGGGCCGCGCACAAGCCGGTAGATGCGCTGGTGGATTATGTGCCCCCCGCCCGCCCGGCGAGGGGCCGCTGATGCGCGCGCTCCTGCTCGCGGCGCTGCTTGCCGGCCCGGCATCGGCCACCGATTATGTGACCGTGCGAAACGAGGTAAGCGTTGCAGCCCCGGTGGACGCGGTGTGGAAGCGCATCGGGGATTATTGCGCGATTGCCGAATGGCTGCCCACCAGCTGCACGCTGGAAGGCAGCGGCGAACCCGGTGTCGTTCGGCTGATTGCGGATGGCAAGGTGGTGGAGCCGATGGTGGCCCGCACGGTGACCTCCTACACCTATTGGCAGACCGTGGGGAACCTCGCCGCCGCCGGGATGCATGGCACGCTGGCAGCGCAGGCCGATGGCCCGGCCTCGACAAAGCTGAGCTACACGATTGTCTATGATCAGGCAGCGCTGGCATCCGATGCGCTGCGAGCCTCTGAACGCGCGCGGCTGCAAGGGCGGTTCGCACAGGCACTGGCCAGAATGAAATCGCTGGTCGAAGCCCGCTAACAGCGGGCCGCGCCTGTGCCGGTGTAGTCGGCCTTGCAGTTTTCCAGCTTTCTTGAGCCCGTTTGCGCCTGCACACGGCGGCGCAACCTTTGCGGGAAGGCGTCATAATTCGTGCTGATCAAGGTGCATCCCGGTCGATCCCGGGGTTGGTGGCTGGTGCGGCCAAGAAGACTCGAACTTCCACGGCCTTTCGGCCACAACGACCTCAACGTTGCGCGTCTACCAGTTCCGCCATGGCCGCACGACCAGATGTCCGGGATGACCTCCCGTCCGGTAGGAGCCGGCGGGTAGCAGGCACGGGGGCAGGGCGCAAGCCTGTTAAGCCCCTCAACCGTTACTCCAAGCCGCTACCCGCCCGATGCCTCAATTATACCGGCGCAGCTCGGCCTTGGCGATTGCCTGGCGGTGCACTTCGTCCGGCCCATCGGCCAGCCGCAGCGTGCGCTGCCCTGCATAGCCAGCGGCAAGGCCGAAATCCTGGCACACGCCGCCGCCGCCATGCGCCTGGATGGCCATGTCGTGAATCATGCAGCTCATGTTGGGGGCCACCACCTTGATCATCGCAATCTCGTTTGCAGCTGCCTTGTTGCCGGCGGTGTCCATCATATAGGCCGCCTTCAAGGTGAGCAGCCGCGCCTGTTCGAGGGCGATGCGGCTATCGGCAATGCGCTCGTGCCACAGGCTGTGCTCGGAAATGGCCTTGCCGAAGGCCACGCGCGACTTCAGCCGCTTGACCATCTTTTCCAGCGCGCGTTCGGCCGCACCGATGGAGCGCATGCAATGGTGAATGCGCCCCGGCCCGAGCCGCCCCTGCGCGATTTCGAAGCCGCGGCCCTCCCCCAGCACGATGTTGGCGGCCGGCACCCGCACATTATCCAGAATCACCTCATAATGGCCGTGCGGCGCATCATCATAGCCAAACACCTTCAACGGCCGCACCTTGGTGATGCCGGCGGCATCCAGCGGCACCAGTATCTGGCTTTGCTGGGCGTGGCGGGCAGCGTTCGGATCGGTCTTGCCCATCACGATGGCAATGGCGCAGCGCGGATCGCCCACGCCAGATGACCACCATTTGCGACCGTTCACGACATAATGGTCCCCGTCCCGGCGGATGGAGGTTTCGATGTTGGTGGCGTCTGAGCTTGCCACCGCCGGCTCGGTCATCAGGAACGCCGAGCGGATTTCGCCGGCCATCAGCGGCCGCAGCCAGCGCGCCTTCTGCTCCTGGGTGCCATAGGTACGCAGCACCTCCATGTTGCCGGTATCGGGCGCGGAACAGTTGAACACCTCGGACGACCACATCACCCGGCCCATCTCCTCGGCCAGCGGCGCATATTCGAGGTTGGTGAGGCCCGGCCCCTGCCACTCGCCCTTGTCATGGTCCGAAATGTTGAGGAACAGGTTCCACAGCCCGGCCTTGCGCGCCACCGGCTTCAGCTCCTCGATGATCGGCAGCACCTTCCAGCGGTCGCCCTCGGCAACCTCGGCCTCATACCGCGCCTCATTGGGGTAGATATGCTCGTCCATGAAGGCACGCAGCCGTTCGATGAGCGCATTGGTCTTGTCGCTATAGTCGAAGATCATCGCCGCTTCCTCACACATGTCCGGGTTGCCCCGCTTGTGTCATGCACCGTAGCGCGAATCCAGCGACAAACCGGCGCGGGGTGGCGCGGTGAGGCCTCCGGCGGTTGGGGCCACAGGCCCCAAACCCCATTTTATGGGTTCAGCGCAGCACCGCGCGGTCGTTCTGGTGACGCCGTATAATATGGGGTTCGGGGCCTGCGGCCCCGGCCGCCGGAGGCTTTGCTTCAGCCCGAATGCAATCGAGTTTAGCGGGCCTCGACCAGCCTGAGCGTGGTGGCGCCGCCGGGTACTTCGGTGAGGGTGCTGGCGAAGCCGGTGCTGGCGCCGGGTGCCAGTGCGCTTTGGGGCAGTGCGATGGTCCAGCGGCGCACTACGCCGGCGGGGCCGGAGAGGGTGGCCTTGAGCGCCTGGATGCCGGCGCGGGAGCTGCCGGTGTTGGTTACCTGGCCCTCCACTTCCAGCAGCTGGGCGCCTGAGGGCAGCGGTGCCAGCCGGGCTTCCACGGTAATGACCAGCGGCGACGGCCCGGGCCGGAACGCCGACATCGGATCATCGCTGCCGAGTGCTGCAAGATCGATCCGGCCGGTAGCCACTGCTGCTGCCAGCACGCCGATCAGCACAACCAGCACAGCTAGCGCCACCCGCAGCCATCGGCGATCCGGTTGCGGCTCCTCTTCCGGTTCCGGCTCCGGCTCCGGTTCGGGCTCTGGCTCGGGTTCGGGCGGGGCTGTGATTACGGGCGCCACAACCGGCGCGGCGGCTTCGGGCGTTGCTTCCGGCACGACAGGCTCAGGCTCGGCGGCGGGTGCAGACGGGGTCCAGCGGTGGCTGCATTCGGCGCAGCGCATCGCTTTTCCAGACAGGACGATCGCGTCGGGCAGGTTGTAGCGCGCGCCGCAGTTTGGGCAATTGAGTATCACGCCGCTGTTATTGCACAGATAGGCGGGCCGGGTGAATCCCTGAATTTGCCTGCACCGCTTGCCACCGGGGGAGGGGTTCGCGCATAGCCGCTGCCATGCACGATATCCGCGCCATAAGAGACGATCCGGCGGCCTTTGACAAAGGGCTGGCCCGGCGCGGCGTCGCGCCAGCCTCCTCCGACATTCTTGCGGCCGACACCCGGTTGCGCGCCATCCAGACCGAGCTTCAGAATGCGCTGGCCCAGCGCAACAACTTGTCGAAAGCCATTGGACTGGCCCGTGCAAAGGGTGACATGGCCACTGCGGATACCCTCGGCGCAGAGGTCGCCGCGCTGAAGGAGCAAGTCCGGGCGCTTGAAACCGATGAGCAGACTGGCAAGGACGAGAGCTTCGCCCTGCGTTCTACGCTTCCTAACCTTCCCGCCGACGATGTGCCGGACGGTGTTGACGAAACCGGCAACCAAGAACAAGTCCGTTTCGGCACTCAGCCCGGCTTTGCCTTCAAACCGCTTGAGCATGATGTCCTAGCTGCCCGACTCGGCTATGATCCTGATACTGCCGCGCGAATTGCCGGCGCGCGCTTTGCAGTGCTATCGGGCGTCCTTGCTCGCCTGCACCGCGCACTGGCCCAGTTCATGCTAGATGAACAGGTTAAGGCTGGCTGGCGCGAAACAATGGTTCCGTTCCTTGTCCGCCCGAGAGCTGCCTACGGCACGGGGCAGCTTCCTAAGTTTGAAGATGATCTTTTTATTCTGCGACCAAAAGAGGCTCTTTCAGAACGGATAAAATCTCGAACACAGGAACTGATTCAAAGCGGCGTCTGGCCAAGTGAAAACTTTTTAGCGCGGCTCGTTTTGGAGAACAGTTGGGAGCGTGAGTGGAAAGAAGAGCATAGAGTCTTGATCCCGACCGCTGAAGTCTCCCTCACCAATCTAATCAGCGAACAGATCATCGATAGTGATGTATTGCCCCTTCGCCTGACCGCGCTGACCCCCTGTTTCCGTTCGGAAGCGGGCAGCGCGGGGCGGGATACGCGCGGGCTTATCCGTCAGCACCAATTCGAAAAGGTCGAGCTAGTCAGCATCTGCACCCCCGATCAGGCGCAAGTGGAACACGCTCATATGTTGAAATGCGCCGAAGCTATGCTCACCGCTCTTGGACTGTCATTCCGGCGGATGTTGCTTTGCTCCGGAGACATGGGCTTCACGGCCCGGCGGACCTATGATCTCGAAGTCTGGCTTCCAGGCCAGAATGCCTATCGCGAGATCAGCAGCATCTCGTGGTGCGGGGATTTTCAAGGCCGGCGCATGGATGCGCGCTGGAAGGCGGCGGGGGAAAAGGGCACGCGCGGCTTTGTGCACACGCTGAACGGCTCCGGCCTCGCCGTGGGGCGCGCGCTGGTGGCGGTGCTGGAAAATTATCAGCAGGCCGATGGCAGTGTTATCGTGCCCGAGGTTCTTCACCCCTATATGGGCGGCATCACCCGCCTCTCCCCCCAATAAGGCCCTGACATGCGTATTCTGGTTACCAATGATGATGGCATCAACGCGCCCGGGCTGGTTGCGCTGGAGGCCATTGCCGCTGAACTTTCCGACGATGTGTGGGTGGTGGCGCCGGCCGAGGAGCAATCGGGCGCGGGGCACAGCCTTACGCTTTCACAGCCGGTGCGGCTGCGCGAACTGTCATCCCGCCGATATAGCGTGCGCGGCACCCCAACCGATTGCGTGATGCTGGCGCTGGGCGCGGTGCTGACCGACCATAAGCCGGACCTCATCCTTTCCGGTGTCAATCGCGGCGGCAATCTGGCCGAGGACGTGACCTATTCAGGCACCGTATCGGCCGCCATGGAGGGCTGCCTTGCCGGCATCCGCTCGGTGGCGCTGTCTCAGGTGATGATGAACTATACCGCCGGCGAGGAAGACTTTTCCACCGCCACCACCCACGGCGCGGAGCTGATCCGCCGCATCCAGCGGATCGACTGGCCGGAGGGCGTGCTCATAAACGTCAACTTCCCGCCGGTGCTGGCGCAGGACGTGAAGGGCGTGCGGGTGACCGAACAGGGATTCCGCGATTACGGCAATATCAAGCTGGTGGAGCGCACCGACCCGCGCGGTTTTCCCTATTACTGGCACGGCTTTGGCAAGGAAAAGCCGACGCCCGGCCACCGCACCGACCTGGAGGCCATGCACGAGGCCTGCATATCGGTGACCCCGCTCCACCTCGACATGACCCATTTCGGCACGCTGGACCGGTTGCGCGAGGCACTGGCGCCGCTCGCGGAGAGCTGAGGCCCAAAACGAAATCGGCGCCCCCGGCCTTGGCCGGGTGCGCCGATTCCAATTCTGCTTTGGCTGGCGGCTTAGGCGAGAACGCCCTTCTGGCGGCGGCGGCGGGCGGTGGCGCCGACCAGCCCGAAGCCGAGGATCATCATGCCCCAGGTTGCCGGCTCAGGCACCTGCGCCAGCACCTTTGGAATGGGATCGGCCGAGAACTGGCCGCCGGCAACACCGCGGAACGCGCGGAGCGCGCCATTGGCGCCGATTGCAAAGGTCGGGTTCACTGCGGTGAACGACTGGGCACGGTCGAATTCAATCGAATTATCGAAGTTGAGGAAATCCGAGGTGAAGGAGAGCGTGCCGGCGGAAACGAGGCCCGAGGCGAAGCTGGAGCCTGATGTGTTGCGGCCGACAATCGCGCCGTTGATGAAAGTGCCCGAGAGCAGGTTCGAACCGGCTGCATAGAAGGTGGGTACGAGCCCACCGCCGCTTACCATGATGCCCGATGTGGTGACGAACGAGAAGGTACCGCTGAAACCGCCCTGGGTTATCACGCCGCCCGGACCGGTGGTTGCCGGCGTGTCCTTCGCGATGACACCATTGAGCGTGTAGAGCGCGGCCACATTGGTCACGAACGGTGCGAGCGCGGTTGACAGATAACTGAAGTTAACCAGAGCAGTGCCCGGGGTGGTCGAAGTGGGGGTTGCCGTGGTGTAGATACGGGCATCTTCAGTGCGGTTGGCATTGGTACCATTATTGGTGAGCCGAACGTTGGTGCCGCCCACCGCCGAATAAGTGGCGAAGGTGGTGACAACCGCGGCGGCTGGCGCTGCAGCCAGGCCGGCAGCAATCAGAGCCGCACCAAGAATTGCACGTTTCCGCATCGATAAATCCCTATCTCAACCGCCCCCCGGACGGGTCGTGGAAGACCCGTTTACGGATTACACTCTGCGGATACCGGAACATTCAGCAAACACGAAATGAAATATGCATGAACGGCCTTGGATTTAACTATATTTACAATATCTCGCTGCACCTGCGCCATAGTTCGGTGCTGGAATCCTCACGCCCAAGCCCGTAAACCAAAGGGGTGACCGTTCGCACGCCCCCTCGCCTTGCACCCATGGCCCTGCTGTTGCTGGCGCTGGCGGGGTGCGCGGTAAGTGCCGACCGGCGGGCGCTGCCCCGGCAACAACCGGAACGGCCAGCGCCCCGCCCCGCAAAGGAGCGGCCGGCCTGGGTCGCCCGCAAGGTGGTGCCGGATGCGCGCGAGATAAACGGCGTGCGCACCCATATCGTGAAGCAGGGCGAGACCGGCATCGCCATTGCCCGGGCTTACCGCATTCCCTGGCCCGATGTGGTGGCGGCGAACGGCCTCTCCCCGCCCTATCTGCTGCGGGTGGGGGACCGGCTGAAGCTGCCCGGCCGGCAGAGCGCCAGGGCGATGAGCGTGGAGCAGCGCGCCCGCGCCTTCACCATCGACATGGATGCGTTGATTACCGGCAGCGCGCCTGCCGACACTGCGCAGGCCGCTCCCACTGCCGGAACGCCGCCGGGGACGCCTGTCTTCCGCTGGCCGGTCGATGGCCGGGTGATCTCGGGCTTTGGCCCCAAGGCCGCCGGGCGGTTTAATGACGGTGTGAATTTGAAGGTGAACAACGGCACCCCGGTGCGGGCTGCCGCCGATGGCACGGTTGCCTATGCCGGCGATGCCATTGCCGGCTTCGGCAACCTCATCCTCGTCCGCCATGCCGGGGGGTGGGTGACCGCCTATGGCCATAACGAGGCGCTGCTGGTGGCGCGCGGCCAGCTGGTGCGGGCCGGAGACCCGATAGCCCGGGCCGGCGCCACCGGCGCCGTTACCGAGCCGCAGCTGCACTTCGAGATCCGCCGAGGGCGCACCGCGATCGACCCGCAGCAGCTGCTTCCCGGCCGATGAACATGGTCTGGCCTGAAAATCCTTGCGATTTGCAGGCACTGTGACAAGGCACAGCCTGTGAACGACATAGCTCCCGCCCCCCCTCCTGCTCCGCGCATCGGCATGGTCTCGCTCGGCTGCCCAAAGGCGCTGGTGGATAGCGAGCGCATTCTCACCCAGCTGCGCGCCGATGGTTATGGCATCGCGCCCGATTACACCGGCGCCGATGTGGTGATCGTGAACACCTGCGGGTTTCTCGATAGCGCGCGCGCCGAAAGCTTGGAGGCGATAGGCGAGGCGATTGCCGAGAACGGCCGGGTGATCGTGACCGGCTGCCTGGGCTATGAGGCAGAGGCCATCCGCGCCCGCTTTCCCGCCGTGCTCGCGGTGACCGGCCCGCAGGCCTATAGCCAAGTTGTGAGTGCGGTGCGCGAGGCTGCCCCGCCGCCCCGCTCCGCCTATATCGATCTGGTGCCCGATGCCGGGCTCAAGCTGACACCGCGCCATTATTCCTATCTGAAGATCTCCGAAGGCTGCGACCATAAATGCGCCTTCTGCATCATCCCCAGCCTGCGCGGGCGGCTTGCCAGCCGGCCCCCGGCGGCAATCCTGCGCGAGGCCGCCGCGCTGGTGAAGGGCGGCACCAGGGAGCTTCTGGTCATCAGCCAGGACACCTCTGCCTATGGCCGCGATCTCGGCCATGAAGTGCAGACATTGGGCGGCCGGCCGATGCGGGCGCATATTACCGATCTGGCGCGCGAACTGGGCCAGTTGGTCGCCTGGGTGCGGCTGCATTATGTCTACCCCTATCCCCATGTCGATGCGCTGATCGACCTGATGGCAGACGGGCTGCTGCTGCCCTATCTCGATATCCCGTTCCAGCATGCCAGCACCGATGTGCTGCGCGCGATGCGCCGCCCGGCCAACGAGGCAAAGGTGCTGGCGCGGATTAAAAACTGGCGGGCCAAGGTGCCCGATCTGGCGCTCCGCAGCACCTTCATCGTGGGCTTTCCCGGCGAGACGGAAGCCGATTTCCAGTATCTGCTCGATTGGCTGGCCGAGGCGCAGATCGACCGTGCCGGCTGCTTCAAATATGAAGCCGTGAAGGGGGCCGCTGCCAATGCGCTGCCGGGGGCTGTGCCCGAAGATGTGAAGGAAGAGCGCTGGCACCGGTTCATGGCGGCGCAGGCGGCCGTGTCCGAAACCCGGCTGGCCAGCCGCGTGGGGCAGGCGCTGCCGGTGCTTATCGATGCGGTGGACGAGGATGGCGGCGCCACCGGGCGCAGCCGCTATGATGCGCCCGAGATAGACGGCGAGGTGCATCTGCGCGACGCCGCCGGGCTGGTGCCGGGCGATATCGCGCTGGTGCAGATCGAGGATCATGACGAGACCGACCTGTTCGGCGTGCCGCTGGAGGCCGCGTGACCGATTTCGAAAGCCTGATCCTTGCCGATGATGGCGGGGCGGCGGCCGAACTGGTGCTGCTGGCGGCCGACGAGCTGGAGGCCTGGCTGCGCGGGGCCAGCGAACGGGCGCGCAGTCTGGTGGCGGCGCATGGCTTCAAGGCGGCCGCAGACGAGGTGCTGCTGTTGCCGGGCGAAGCGCCGGGCGAGCTGATGGCGCTGGCCGGGATGGGCAGCGAACCGCCGGGGCCGTTTGCGCTTGCAGCTGCGGCCGCCAAGCTGCCCGCGGGGCGCTGGCGGCCGAGTGTGCCGGCGCCGGCTTTAGGCTGGCTGCTGGCCCAGCACCGCTTCGGCCGCTACCGCAAGGGCGCTACAAAGCCGGCGCGGGTGCTGCTCTCCGCCCAGCCGGCGGCGATGCGGGAGAGCATCGCACTCGCCGAAGCGACCGCACTGGCGCGGGACCTGATCGATACCCCGGCCAATGACATGGGCCCGGCGGCGCTGGCGGCTGCTGCCATGGCGGAGGCAAAGCGCTTCGGTGCCACCTGCACCGCGATTGTGGGCGAGGCGCTGGTCGATGCCGGCTTCCCGCTCATCCATGCGGTGGGGCGCGCGGCGGCCGAGGCGCCGCGGATGATCGACCTTGGCTGGGGGGAGGGCTCGCACCCGAAGCTGACGATCGTGGGCAAGGGCGTGACCTTCGATTCGGGCGGGCTCAACATCAAGCCCGGCGGCGGCATGGCCTTGATGAAGAAGGACATGGGCGGCGCCGCCACTGCGCTGGCGCTGGCGCGGCTGGTGATGCAGGCCGGGCTGCCAGTGCGGCTGCGGCTGCTCATCCCGGCGGTGGAGAACAGCATTTCCGGCAATGCCATGCGGCCGGGCGATGTGCTGCCGAGCCGGGCAGGCAAAACCATCGAGATTACCAACACCGATGCCGAAGGCCGGTTGGTGCTGGCCGATGCGCTGACGCTGGCAGCCGAGGACAAACCCGACCTGATCCTCGATTTCGCCACCCTTACCGGGGCTGCGCGGGTGGCGCTGGGGCCGGAGCTGCCGGCGCTGTTCACCCCCGATGATGCGCTGGCCGGCGAATTTGCCGCCGCCGCCGCGCTGACCGCCGATCCGGTATGGCGGCTGCCGCTGTGGCAGAATTATGCCAGCGGCCTGAAATCCGGAATCGCCGATATGGTGAACAGCGCCGAAGGGCCGTTTGGCGGCGCCATAACTGCTGCGCTCTTTCTGCAGGCGTTCGTGCCGGCGAATACCCCCTGGCTGCATCTCGACAGCTTTGCCTGGAACAACCGCGACCGCCCCGGCCGGCCCAAGGGCGGCGAGCCGCTGGCGCTGAGGGCAGCGTTTGCGATGCTGCGCGCCCGCTATAGCGCATGACCGAAGTGCTGCCTCCGGTGCGCATCAGCGGGCCGAGGCCGGTGCTCGATCCGCGCATCCATCTGGCGCGCGAGGATGTGGTGGATATCGGCCTTGCCGGCATGGTTGCAGCCAACCGCTACACCGCCCCGCTGCCGATGCTGGGGGCCGCACCAAGAACGCCAATCCGCAGCGCGCCCGATGCCGGCGCCACGGCGGTAAGCGAACTGCTGCACGGGGAGGGGTTCGACCTGTTCGAGCTTGAAGGCGACTGGGGGTTGGGGCGCACCGCGCACGACGGCTATATCGGCTGGCTGCCACTGGCGGCGCTTCTTGAACCATCGCCCGAGCCGGCACCGCCGCACCGGATCACTGCGCGGCGGGCGCCGGTGTTCGCGCGGCCCGATATCAAGGCGCCGGTGCTGCACACCCTGCCTTTCGGCGCCCGCATTTCAGCGGTGCCCACCGCGCGCTTCCTCTCGCTCTCGGGCGGCGGCTATGTGCACCGCGCCCATGTGGCGCCGCTGAAAGGCGCCACGCCGCTGGCCGTGGCGCGCGGCTTCATGGGCGCGCCCTATGTATGGGGCGGGCGCTCACCCGAAGGCGTGGACTGTTCGGGGCTGGTGCAGGCAGCCCTTGCCGCCTGCGGCCTCAGCGCCCCGCGCGATTCGGACCAGCAACAACTGGCGCTGGGGCAGACCATCGACCCGGCAAAAGCAGCGCCGGGAGACATCGCTTTCTTTCCCGGCCATGTCGGCTTTATCGCCCAAGACGGCCACTTACTCCACGCCAACGCGCATTGGATGGCGGTGGTGGTGGAGCCGCTCGCCGATGTGCTCGACCGGCAGGGCGGTGCGCAGGCGCTGTTGGGGGTAAAGCGGGTTTCGGCCTGACCGAGCTGGCTTGAGGCTCTAAATCATCTTCTTGGGCGCGGTGAACACCCGGCTCACCACTTCGGCGAAGCTTTCAAGGCTGTCGGCGGGGTAGGCGGGATCGAAGGCGGGGGCGTCCCAGTCATCGACCAGTTTCTCGGCAAAGGCGAACCAGCTCTGGCTCCTGAAATCGTCGCGCATGTTGCCGGGTTTGCCGAGATATTCGTAATAATAGCGGCCCTGAAAATCCTGATGGTGCTTTACCGCCATGTAGATATCGTCGGAAACATAGGGCTTGAGCATCTCGGCCGCGATTGCGCCGTGGTTGGGGATGGAGAACAGCTTGCCGAGATCGTGGCAGAGCGCGGCCACCACTTGCTCGTCGCTGGCGCCCTCGCGGCGTGCCAGCGTTCCGGCCATCAGGCTGTGCTGCAACTGGTTGGCGCCGAAGCCCACCTCGATCGCCTCCAGCCGGGCGAGCGATTCCATGATCTGCCGGGGTGCAGCTGCCATCTGGTGGCGGCCGTGTTCGCGGGCGATGTGCGCCCAGTCCTCGGCTTTGCCTTCGGCCATGGTGGTGAACATGGGAATGCTTTCCTTCAGGCGGCGTGCTTCTGCCGATAATGCGCGCGCAGGCTCACCTTGTCGATTTTCCCTGAGCCCAGCTTGGCGAGCGGCTGATCCGAAAACCACAGCCGCGCCGGCACCTTGAAGCCGGCCAGGTCGCGGCGCACGAATTCGGTGAGCGCATCGGCCTCCAGCGTTTCGCCCGGTTTTGCGAACACCACGGCCCCCACAACCTCGCCCAGCCGCTCGTCGGGCAGGCCGAACACGCAGGCTTCTGCCACCGCCGGGTGCGCGTACAGGGCGGCTTCCACTTCCTGGCACGAGATATTCTCGCCGCCGCGGATGATGATGTCCTTCTTGCGGTCTACGATGAACAGGTAATCATCGGCGTCCAGATAGCCGAGGTCGCCGGAGCGGAACCAGCCGTCGCCGGGAAAGGCTTCGGCGGTGGCCTTGGGGTTCATCCAATAGCCGCGCACGTTGCACGCCGAGCGGATGCACACTTCGCCCACCTCGCCCGAGGCCAGTGCCACCGAGCAATCGGGCGCATCCGCACCGCAGATGCGGATATCGATGAGCGGCGCCGAGGCGCGGCCGGTGGAATTGGGCTTGGCGCGGTAGTTTTCGCGCAGATTGCCGGCCCCCGCGCCGTTGGTTTCGGTAAGGCCATAGCCTTGCAGCGGGTTCTTGCCCGGCAGGTCGCGCACCAGCCGTTCCACATGTTCGGGCGGCCGCGGCGCACCGCCGGAAGCGACATCAACCAGCGTCGAGGTGTCGTATTTTTCCTTGTCCGGGTGCATCATCAGCTCAAGGCTCATGGTCGGCACGCCGATGAAATAGGTCACGCGCTCGCTCTCGATCAGCTGCAGCGCCTCGCCCGCATCCCATTTGTGCATGATGATCAGCCGCCGGCCGATGGCGACCGATACCAGCATGATCGGCACCGAGCCGGTGATGTGGAACAGCGGCACGGTGAGCAGCATCACCTGCTGCGCCGGCGGGGTGATCCCGGCCTGCTGCTGGAGCGTGAGCAGCGCCAGCCCGGTGACGAGATAGTTGAGCGCGCCCGAAACCACGCTCCTGTGGGTGGCCACCGCCCCCTTGGGATAGCCGGTGGAGCCGGACGTATACATGATCGTCGCATCATCCTCGGGCGCGATGGGCGGCACAAACCAGCAGGTCTCGGGGCTGGCGGCCAGCTCGTCCACCAGCCTGAGCACGCCGAGTTCGGCCGCCACCGCTGCACTGGTGCGCACCGCCAGCACCGGCACGGCGCAGGCACTGCGCGTCACCCGGCGGGCGCGTTCCTCATCGGCAATCACCAGCCGGGCGCCTGAATCCTTCAGGCCATATTCCAGCTCGTCGGCGGTCCACCAGGCGTTCATCGGCACAGCGATCGCGCCCAGGTGCAGCACCCCCATGAAGGCGGTTATCCATTCGGGGTAGTTGCGCATGGCAATCGCCACCCGGTCGCCCTTGGCAATGCCGTGGCGGTGCTGGAGCATGGCCGCGATCTTCAGCCCCGCCGCCTGCACCTGCGCGAAGGTCATCCGCTCCTCGTCATAGACAAGGAATTCCTTGTCGGCATTTGAGTGGGTGAAAAAGGCAAAGAATTCGCGCAGGCTTGGCGGTGCGGCGGTAAACACCGGCAGTTTTGCGCCGCGCACTTCGGCCTCGCCCACACCGAGCGGGCCGCCCGGCGAGGTGATCTGGCCGATTACGGCATCGAGCG
>JBBQIP010000030.1:0-17483 GCA_038325045.1 Sphingomonadales bacterium | reverse complement strand
GTAGCCGAACCGGCACAAACCCCCGCGCGCGAAACAGTGCCAGCAACCCGTCCGGCCCGCCAAAATGCGCCGCCCCCACCGCCACGAACCGCCGCCCCGGCTTTGCCATTTCCGCCACCAGCCGGTCCACCCAGCGGCGGTTGCGCGCCGCCAGCAGCACCTCATACAAAGTGGCAGAAGCCTTGGCCTCGGGGCTGAAATCGCGCGCCACCGCGTCCATGTCGCCGGCCTTCCACAGGGCCACCAGCCGGGCCACATCCGCCTTGGCCGATTGCTGGTCGAGCAGCGTTGCCTCCAGCATGTTGATCTGGTCCGCCTCCGGCAGCGAGGCCAGATAGCCGATCTGCTCCTCCGGCGTCTCCAGCCCCACCACCGGGATCCGGGCTGCCGCCGCACGCGCCACCAGCGCCGGCTCCACGCCGTTGTTCGCGCTCACGCCAATGGAGGAAAGCACGGCTTCGCCGAGCGTGATCGCCACCAGCCACACCCGCATCCGGTCCAGCGCCGGCATGGGAATCTGGGCCTTGGCCGCCGCCGCGCGCACAGATCTTTCCAGCGCCGGCGGCAGCCGCTCGGCCAGCGGCGGCAAGGCCGGGTCAATCCCCAGCCGGGTTATGGTGGGCGCCAGCGCAAACCGGTCCTCGGGCAGCAGCGTCTCCAGCATCAGCAGGTCGGTACCATCGAAACGCGCCGCTACCACCGGCGCCAGCCAGCTGGTGCCCGCCGGCAAAGCATGGATGGAGGCAAACAGCGCCAGCTCGGTATCCTCATCGCGGATAAGCCAGGCCGGCGGCATTGCCGCCCCGGCCAGCGCCGGCTGCGCCCGGGCAATGGGCTTTGCCTTGGCAGCCGCCTGCACAGGCGCCGCAACCACATAAGCGAGCACGCAGAGCAAAGGCAGCAGCAACTTCATGAAAGGGCTCCGGAGCATGCGGAATTCGGCCGGGAGGGAGGCGAGGACCCTCGAAGCATGCTTCGCTGCGCGGTGCAATGCAGCAGGGCAGTTGCCCATGCGCTGCAGCGGCGCTAAAGCGGCGCTCTATGGTTTTCAAACTCCCCGATTTCGCCGACCGCGCCTCCGCGGCCGCCAAGGCCAGACAGGCCAAGCTCGACAAGTTCAAGGCGGCTCCCCCGCCCGATGAATCCGCGCTCGCCGCCCGCGCCAAGGCGGCGGAAAAGCGTGCCGAACGCGAAGAGCAGCGCAAGCTCGAACGCGCCGAAAAAGCCCGCCAGGCCGAGCAGCAGCGGATCGCGCGCGAAGCCCAGGCAGCGGTGTCCGCCGAACAATCGCGGCTTGAAGCTATCGCCAGCGAAGCCGCCCAAAAGGCCGCGCGCGACGCCCGCTACGCAGCGCGAAAGAAGCGAATCAAATAGCGCCACGCGTGTCAGCCTGAAGGGGGGGAGTCAGCCCGGCTCAATCCCCCTCAAAGGCCATAAGCGCCCGTACCGCCACCCCGGCTGCTTCCAGCCGTGCCGCCCCGCCCAGCGCCGGCAGATCGATAGCGAACAGCGCCTCGCGCACCACTGCACCAGCGCCGCGCAGCAGCTCCACGCCAGCGAGCGCAGTGCCGCCAGTGGCAATCAGGTCATCGACCAGCAGCACGTTGCTACCCGGCCGCACCGCATCCGCGTGCATCTCGATCCGGTCCTGCCCATATTCCAGCGCATAATTTATGCCCCGCACCTGGCCGGGCAGCTTGTTCTTCTTGCGCAGCAGCACCAGCCCGCAGCCAAGCCGGTTGGCAAGAGCGGCGCCAAACAGGAACCCCCGCGCCTCGATGGCTGCAATAAGCTCGGGCCGCTCGGCCATGCCGTCTGCCATCCGCGCAACCGCCAGCGCAAAGCCGGGGCCATCCAATAACAGGGTGGTGATATCGCGGAACTGGATTCCGGGCGCCGGATAATCAGGGATGGTGCGGATCAGCGCCTTCAGGTCTTCGTTGCTCATGGCCAAGGCTAGCCCGGCGCGGCCCCACAAGCAAAGGGGCGGTGGCATCGCTGCCACCGCCCCCCGTTTCGCCCCGGCTCAGCCGGTTGTCAGGCCCGCTTGGGCTTTTTGATGTCGGCCCAGACCTTCCGGTAGCTCAGATAGCCCAGGATCGTCATCACCAGCAGGAAGATCATCGCTGCCATGCCGGTTTCCTTGCGGTTGTCGAGCTTCGGCTCGGCAGTCCAGGTCAGGAAGGCCGACACATCGGTGGCATAGTTCTTCACCGTGGGCGCCGTGCCGTCAGTATATTCCACCTGCTCATCAGCTGCCAGCGGCGGCGGCATGGCGATGGCGAGCGACGAGAACCACGGATTGTACCAGAGCGTGTCGGCCTTGGTAAAATCGCTGGGCACCTCGTCACGATATCCGAGCAGCAGCGAGCGGACATAGTTTGAACCATCATGGCGCGCCTTGGTGATGAGCGACAGGTCAGGCGGCAGCGCACCGTTCTGCGCGGCACGGGCGGCAACCTCATTCGGATAGACGAGCGGGAACTTGTCGGAGATCGTGGCAGGGCGAGTGGTGGCCTCGCCATTCTCGTCGATCGAAGGCACCGAATATTCCGCCGCTATGGCCTTGATCTGCGGATCGGTGAACCCAAGCTGCGCCAGGTCGCGGAACGCGACGCGGTTGATCGAATGGCAGGCCGAGCAGACTTCGCGAAATACCTTGAAGCCGCGCTGCAGCTGTCCGCGATCGAACGTCCCGGTGATGCCGAGGTTACCCACGCCGTTGTGGGACCAGACCATTTTTTCGGGGTGCTCAAAATGGGCCTTGACCGGGTCATAGGCCACAGGTTCGCGCGGTTGCACCGCACCCCACAATACGGTGATTACGAACAGCAGCCCAATCAGCAGGGCGCCGGTCTGAACAAGCGAGCCGGTTTTTGGCATTTGTGCAGTTCCTTATTCGGCCGGCTGGGTGGCTGGGCCGCCCAGATTGCTACCAGGCGTGTCAGAAGGCCCCATGCCATATTTGGCAAGCACAGCCTGTGAAATCGAGCTTGGCAGCGGCTTGGTCTTTTCAAACCGGGCCACAAGCGGCGTGATGATCAGGAAATGGGCGAAGTAATAGGCCGTAAGGACCTGGCTGAGGATCACCCATGGCTCTTCCGCAGGCTTGCCACCGGCAACACCGAGCACAAGGCAGACGACCACAAACACCCAGAACAGCGCGCGGTTGAGAGGGCGATACTTGTTCGACCGCACCGGCGATGTGTCCAGCCAGGGCAGGAAGAACAGCAGCAGGATGGAAGCGAACATCGCGATCACACCCCAGAGCTTCGCGGGAATGAACAGGAAGTCCACCGTGAAGGCGCGCAGGATCGCGTAGAATGGCCAGAAATACCATTCGGGAACGATATGCGCCGGTGTGGAGAGCGGGTTTGCCGGCACGTAATTGTCGGGCTCACCCAGCGAATTCGGCATGAAGAACACAAAGGCCGAGAACAGCAGCAGGTACACGCCCAGGCCGAAGAAATCCTTGGCGGTATAATAAGGGTGGAAAGGAATCGTATCCTGCTCGGTTTTCACATCGACACCGGTCGGATTGTTCGAGCCGGGGATGTGCAGCGACCAGACGTGGAGGATGATCACCCCGAAGATAACAAATGGCAGCAGATAGTGGAGCGAAAAGAAGCGGTTCAGCGTGGCATTATCGGGCGAAAAGCCCCCGAGCAGCCACGTCTGGATCGATTCACCCACAACCGGAATGGCCGAGAACAGGCCGGTGATGACCGCTGCCCCCCAGAAGCTCATCTGGCCCCAGACCAGCACATAGCCCATGAACGCAGTGGCCATCATCAGCAGGAAGATGACCAGCCCAAGCATCCACAAAACTTCGCGCGGCGGCTTATACGAGCCATAATAAAGGCCACGGAAAATGTGAACATATACAACGGCGAAGAAGAAGCTGGCGCCAACTGCGTGCATGTAGCGGAACATCCAGCCACCGTTCACATCGCGCATGATGTGTTCGACACTGTCGAACGCCACACCGGTCTCGGCGGCATAGTGCATGCCCAAGATCACACCGGTGATGATCTGAATGACCAGAGCAACGCCGGCAAGCACGCCGAAGTTATAGAAATAGTTGAGGTTTTTAGGGGTAGGATAACCCGCACCCAACGCCCCGTAAATGAAGCGCGGCAACGGTAGCCGGCTGTCCATATATTTGCCGAACTCGCTCGTCGGCTGATATTGCTTGGCCCAGGGAAAGCTCATTTCTTCCTCCTTAACCGATTGTCACGGCAGTATCGGACTTGAACACATAGGGCGGCACTTCGAGATTCTTCGGTGCCGGCCCGCCGCGGATCCGTGCTGCGGTATCATAGGCCGAGCCGTGGCAGGGGCAGAAATACCCCCCGAACGGCCCGCGGTTCTCGCCGGTGCCGGCACCCAGCGGCACACAGCCGAGATGGGTGCACACGCCGAGCGTGATCAGCCACTGGGTCTTGCCGGGCTTGGTGCGGTCGGCCAGCGACTGCGGATCGCGAAGGCTGGAGACATCTACCTTGTTGGCATCGACAATTTCAGCAGCGGTCAGGTGCCGGGCAAAGATCGGTTTGCCGCGCCAGCTGGCCTTGATCGCCTGCCCTTCCTCGATGGAGGCAAGGTCGAGATCGATCGATGCCAGCGCCAGCACATCGGCAGACGGGTTCATCTGGTTGACCATCGGCCAGACCACAGCGCCCACTCCGACAGCCGCAGTGGCTCCGGTGGCGATGTAGAGAAAGTCCCGTCGGGATTCCTGTGCAGGACCCGGCTGGAGTTCGACAGAAGGCTGCGAACCGCTCGCCATCAACATACCCTTTCAATCTGGCTAGGGACGCGCACGTACCCGCGCACGATAACTCAAACGATGGCACGCCCAAGGACGTGCAGTAACTGGCGCTAAATAGCCTTGTCACAAGTTTGAAGGCAACCGGGATTTTTCGGACATTTTGGCGCGGGTATCGCGCGGGTTAAGGGCGGGTACCGCGATTGAGCGCTTCCAAGGCGAGCGATTTTGTTTCAGAAAGCGGCCCATGATCGACCTTGATGAACGCCAGACCGCTGCCCAAAGCTGGTTCCGCTCGCTTCGTGACCGCATCTGCGCGGCGCTGGAGGCTGTAGAGGACGAAGGCGGCGGCGATGCACCCGCCGGCCGCTTCCAGCAAACCGCCTGGAACCGCGATCCGGCTGCAGTCGATGATCCCGGCCAGGGCGAAGGCGGCGGCGGCGTGATGTCGGTGCTGAAGGGCCGGGTTTTCGAAAAGGCCGGCGTCAACATCTCCACCGTCCACGGTGTGTTCAGCCCAGAATTTGCCAAGCAGATCAACGGCGCGACCGATGATCCGCGCTTCTTCGCCACCGGCATCAGCCTCGTCATCCACCCGTGGAACCCGCATGTGCCGGCGGTGCACTTGAACACCCGCTATCTGGTCACCACCAAGGCATGGTTCGGCGGCGGCACCGATCTCAACCCCGCCCTGCCCGATGATGCCCAGACCGCAGACTTTCATGCCAGCCTGAAGGCGATGTGCGACCGGCACGACCCGGCGCACTACCCGGCCTATGCAAAATGGGCGGAGGAATATTTCTGGGTGCCGCACCGCAGCCGCCACCGCGGCGTAGGCGGCATCTTCTACGATCATCTGAACAGCGGCGACTGGGAGCGCGATTTCTCCTTCACCCAGGATGTGGGCAATGAATTTGTAGAGCTATACCCCCGGCTGGTGCGCGAAAAAATGGCACTGCCCTTCACCCACGAAGAGCGGCTGACGCAACTTCGCTACCGCGGCCTCTATGCGGAGTTCAACCTGGTCCATGATCGTGGCACCGTGTTCGGCCTCAAGACCGGCGGCAATGTGGATGCGATTTTGATGAGCCTGCCGCCCGAAGCGCGCTGGGACTGATCCCTCAGGCCAGCCGCCGGTAGAGGGAGCCTGCAAAGGCAGCGCTGGCCACCGAAACACAAGTTGCGGTACCGCCGGCAACCAGCCCGGCCACGAAATGCCCGGCGCCCTTCTGGCCGGCGATCGTGAGCACCGAGCCCAGCGCCGAGCCCAGCCCGCTGGTGACAATGCTGGCGCCGATAACGCCGAGCAGCGCCAGCACGAAGAAAGCGAACAGCGTCCAGCCCACCGGCGCGGTCAATTCCCAGCTGCGGCGCACCATTGCCACTGCTCCGAGCGATGGCTCGGATATCGCAATGGGCAAAAGCAGATAGAGCCGCGCCGAGACATAGAGCCCGGGAAGCACGAGCAGCAGAAAACCGAGCATCGTGGGCAGCACCGCCACTGCCAGCGCCAGCAGATAGGCCGGCCATGCCGCGATTGCCACGGCAAGCGCCTGGCGCGGGGCCTGGCCGGGCTCCAGCACGGCTGAAGTTACGGTAAGCTGGCCCAGGCTGGCAGCAAGCCCCGGCACCACCAGCAGCCACAGCGTGGTGCGGAGCGTCACCTCCTCCATCGATTGCGGCGGCGCTGGGCCGAACACCCGCATCGCCATGTCCACCAGCAGGGTGAACGGGGCGGCAAGGGTGAAGAACAGCACGAACCGGCCACGGACAGCGTCCGCCATCCCCTCCCACATTGCAGACAGGCCGGGCAGCGGCATCAGCCGGTCAGGCAGTGGTCGGCGCGGCACCCGCAGCGAACAGCTCGGCCAGCTCGCCGGCCTGGTACATCTCCATCATGATGTCGGAGCCGCCCACAAACTCGCCGTCCACATAGAGCTGGGGGATGGTCGGCCAGTCCGAATAGCTTTTGATGGCCTGGCGGATTTCCGGGTCGGAGAGCACATCGACATGGGCAAATTCGGCATTCAGCCGCTCCAGAATGGCAACGGCCGTGCTGGAGAAGCCGCACTGCGGAAACAGCGGCGTTCCCTTCATGAACAGCACCGCCTTGTTGGCACCAACAAGGTCGGCAATGCGGGTGTGGGCTGGGTCGGTCATATCAGGCTCCTCGGGGCAATAGAATCAGTTGGCGGCGGTGGTAAGTTGCAGGGCGTGCAGAGCGCCGCCCATGCGGCCGCCCAGCGCCTGATACACCAGCTGGTGCTGGCGAACACGCGGCAGGCCGGCAAACTGCGGCGCCACCACGCGCGCCGCATAATGGTCCCCGTCGCCGGCAAGGTCGGTTATCGAAACCTCGGCGCCGGGCAAGGCGGCGCGGATCGCCTCCTCAATCTCATGGGCGGCCATCGGCATCGGCTCAGGCCTCCAGAATCTGCTGAATGGCGGTTATCTCGTCGGCCAGCAGCCGGGCGCGAATCGCTTCCTCGCCGGTGCCCACCGGCGCCAGATCGGCAACCAGCTTCCGGACCACATCCTCGTCGCCGGCCTCTTCAAGGTCCGAAAGGATGACGGTTTTTGCGTAGGCGGCCACTTCATCGCCCTCCAGCCCCAGCAGGCCGGCCGCCCATTCCCCTATCAACCGGTCACGGCGGGCAAACACGCGGAAGCGGGTATCGGCATCATGGGCAAATTTGTTCTCGAAGGCGGATTTGCGGTCGTCGAAGGTAGTCATCTGGCATTCCCCATGCGGTGCTTGCCTTGCAGATAGGGCTGCCATTGCAGCGCTGCAAGCAGCAGGCTATGAAAGAGGCTGACACCCCGGGGAGCGCCGAGCAAGGCCATCTCCGGGGTTTTGAGTTTCAACCTTGGCCGGAACAACTGCTGTTCCGGTCATCCTGCAGCCGGTACGCCCCTCCCACGCAGACCATCGGGAGGGCAGCCATGGGAGGCTTATCATGACCCGGCGCCGCCAGATTTACGAAGGCAAGGCCAAGATCCTCTATGAGGGGCCGGAGCCCGGCACCATCATCCAGTATTTCAAGGATGATGCGACCGCCTTCAACGCCCAGAAAAAGGGCACCATCTCCGGCAAGGGGGTGCTGAACAACCGCATCTCCGAACATCTGTTCACGCTGCTCGGCACCATCGGCATTCCCACCCATTTCATCCGCCGCCTGAACATGCGCGAGCAGCTGGTGCGGCAGGTGGAGATTATCCCGATCGAGGTGGTGGTCAGAAACGTGGCCGCCGGCAGCCTGGCCAAGCGCTTCGGGATCGAGGAAGGCACGGCCCTGCCGCGCACGATTCTCGAATATTATTACAAGGACGATGCGCTGAACGACCCGATGGTGACCGAGGAGCATATCGCCGCCTTCGGCTGGGCCAGCCAGGACGAGATGCACGACATCGCCGACATGGCGATACGGGTGAACGACTTCATGGCCGGGCTGTTTGCCGGCGTCGGCATCCGGCTGGTCGATTTCAAGCTGGAGTTCGGCCGGCTTTTCGACGGTGAATATTCCCGCGTGATTCTGGCCGATGAGATAAGCCCCGATGGCTGCCGGCTGTGGGACATGAAATCGGGCGAGAAGCTGGACAAGGACCGCTTCCGCCGCGACCTCGGCGGCGAAGTGGAGGCCTATCAGGAAGTGGCGCGCCGGCTGGGGCTGCTGCCCGATGATGAAGCCTCGGTGCTCGATCTGGACGAACACCGGAAGTCGCGCGGCAAATAGAAGGTTGGTTGCGAGCCCGAATCGGACGCCTTCAATCAGGCGGGCTCGAACTTTATCGCCGCAAGCCTTGGCACCCCGACTGCAAACACCAGTGCGCCCACAGCCATTACCCCGGCGGTAAGCAGGAACGGCGGGCCATAGCCGGCGGCATCTACCAGCGCGCCAGTAACCACCGGGCCGATAACGCCGGACAGATTGCCGAGCGCCGACAGCATGCCCACGAAGCGCCCCGCCGAAGCCGGACCGGCGAGCATCTGCCCGAAGGTGTACAGCAAGTTGGGGATCGGGCCGAAGCCAAGGCTGGCGACGGCGAGCCAGAGCACCAGCAACGGCGTGGAGGTGGTGGCGGGCAGCGCCAGCAACCCGGCGATGGCCACAATCACGCACAGGAACAACAGCAGCCGGCGCACCCGGGAAGCATCTCCCCCGGCCTCGATCATCCGGTCGGTAACCGCCGCCGCCGCCCAGCCGCTCGCTGCCTGCACCAGATAGAACATGGCCGTTATCAAGGCCATATCGGCAATATCGAAGCCGCGCACCCGCACCAGCCAGAGCGGCAGCCAGGCTATGAGGAAGTAAATGCCGTAGCTTCCGCAAAAATGCAGCACCACCATCGCCCAGAGCCGGCGTTCGCGCAGCATGGCCGGCCACCCCATGGGCGAGAGCGCCGCCGGTGTGGCTGCTTCAGGCGGCGAATCCACCTCGGTACGCAGCCGCTGCCAGGGCAGCAGCCAGAGCAGCGTGCCCAGCCCGAACACGATGAACATCGGCCGCCAGCCGAACGAGGCCAGCAGCGCGCCCCCAGCCAGCGTGCCGAGGAAAGGCCCGAGCGCGATGCCGGCCCCCAGCGCCACATTGGCGCGGCCGCGCGCTGCTTCCGGCGCCCGCGCCAGCAGCTTGGCGCCGCACGGAAAGGCCACTCCCTCGCCCACGCCCATCACCAGCCGCAGCAGCACCAGCGCCGTGGCGCTGCCGGCAAAGCCGGCACAGGCGGTGGCAATGGCCCATAGCGCCACCCCGCCCGCCATCAGCCGGTGGACGGACATCCGGTCTGCCAGCCAGCCGGCAACGGCGAGGCAGGGCACATAGCTCCAGAAAAACGCCGAGACGATGAGGCCATAGCCGGTGGCGGTGAGCCCGAGATCGGACTGAATGAGCGGCGCTGCCACCGAAACCGCCCCGCGATCGACATAGTTGAGCGCGACCGCCAGCCCGATCATCCAGACCAGCCCGCGCGACGGTGCGGTCGGCACCAATAACCCCGTCATCCCACCCATGGCGCCACGCTCGCAGCCGGCCTGTGCTTCGTCAATGCGTGAGCGCTTGCAGCCCGCCGATGCGCCGCCTAAACCGCCTGCATGAAAGCTCGTATCACCGTCACCCTGAAGCCCGGCGTTCTCGATCCGCAGGGGCGCGCGATATGCTCCGCCCTTGCCGGCCTGGGGTTTGAGGGCGTGTCCGATGTGCGCGTGGGCAAGCTGATCGAGCTTGAAGTTGCCGACGGCACTTCCACCGAGACGATCGAGGCGATGTGCCGCCAGCTGCTGGCCAACACGGTCATGGAAATGTTCCACGTGGAACATTTATGAAATCTGCGGTCATCGTGTTTCCCGGCTCCAACTGCGACCGCGACCTTGCCGTGGCGCTGGAGGTGGTGACAGGCGAAAAGCCGGTGATGGTGTGGCACGGGGAAACCGCGCTGCCGGCCGGGCTCGATCTAGTGGCGCTGCCGGGTGGCTTTTCCTTCGGCGATTATCTGCGCTCGGGCGCGATGAGCGCGCGCGCCGCGATCATGCCGGCGGTGGCGGCCGCCGCCGGTGCCGGGCGGGCGGTACTGGGGGTGTGCAACGGCTTCCAGATCCTCACCGAGGCCGGGCTGCTGCCGGGCGCGCTGATGCGCAATTCGGGGCTGGATTTTGTGTGCCGCGACGTGAGCCTTGCAGTGGAGAACAGCCAGACCATGTTCACCGGCCGCTACCAGGCGGGCGAGACGGTGACGATCCCGGTGGCGCACCATGACGGCAATTATGTAGCCGATGCCGACACGCTGGACCGGCTGGAAGGCGAAGGCCGGGTGGTCTTCCGCTACCGCGAGGCGGTGAACGGATCGGCGCGCGACATTGCCGGCATCATCAATAAGGCCGGCAATGTGCTGGGCCTGATGCCCCACCCGGAACGGCTGATCGAGCCGGCGCAGGGCGGCACCGACGGCCGGCGGATGTTCGAGGCGCTGCACGCGGCGCTGGGGTGAGGCCGGGCATCGACCGCCGGGCGGTGATGGCGCTGGTGGCGAGCCTGCCGCTGCTGGCGACTGCTGAAGCGGCGCCGCCCCGGCTGATATTGCTCGGGACTGGCGGCGGGCCCACCCCCAAGGCGCAGCGGGCCGCACCGGCAGCCGCGATGCTGGTGGGGGGCCGGCTCTATGTCATCGATGCCGGCAACGGCGTGGCGCGGCAGATCGCGCTGGCCGGCCTGCCGCTGGGCGCGCTGAAGGCGGTGTTCATCAGCCATAACCATTCGGACCATGTGGCCGATATCGGCACGCTGCCATGGCTGGCATGGTCAGGCTCGCTGGCCACGCCTGTGGCCATGATCGGCCCGCCGCCGATAAAGCGGATGATCCGCGATTTCCTGTCCATGCAGTCGGTCGATATCCGCACCCGCATGGCCGATGAGGGCCGGCCGGATTTCGCACGCCTGCTCAAGGTTTCGGAAGTGCGCGGTGACGGGCAGGTCTATGCCGATGATCTGGTGCGGGTGATAGCCGCCCGGGTGGAGCATCCGCCACTTACCGACAGCTATGCGTACCGCTTCGAGGCGCCTGGCCGGTCGGTGGTGTTTTCAGGTGATACCAGGCCTTGCGAGGCGCTGGTGAAGCTGGCGCGCGGTGCCGATGTGCTGGTGCAGGAGGTGATGTACCTGCCCGCGCTGGAGGCGCTTATTGCCGGCGGATCGAACGCGGCTTCGCTGCGCGAACATCTGCTGGCCAGCCATACGCCAGTGGAGGAGGCCGGGCGGATGGCGAAGGAAGCCGGCGTCAAGACGCTGGTGCTCACCCATTTCGTGCCCGGCGGGCTGCCTATCGAGGACCGGCTTTGGCGCGAGGCGGCGGCCACCCACTTCGACGGCGAGATCATTGTCGGCCGTGATCTGATGAGCCTTTAGACGCGGGTGCGGAACACGTTGAAATCGGTGCCGGTATCGAAAACGTCCAGCCCCTCCGCGCTCTTGAACCAGGCCACGACACGGTAGGTGACCGGGGTGAGCAGCGCCTCCCACAGCACCTTCAGCAGATAGTTGGTGACCAGTACCTGGAGGATGAGGGCGGGCTCCCACACGCCGATAAAGGCCAGCGGGTAGAAGATCAGGCTATCCACCCCCTGCCCCACCACGGTGCTGCCGATGGTGCGGGTCCAGAGCATGCGGCCGCCGGTCCAGACCTTCATCCGCGCCATCACGAACGCATTGGCCATCTCGCCCGCCCAGAAGGCGAGGATGGAGGCGATGAAGATGCGCGGCACCTGGCCGAACACGGCCGCCAGCGCTGCCTGCCCCTCCCATTCCGGCGAGGGCGGCAGCGCCACCACCACGAACGACATGCCGGCAGCGAACAGCGAGGCGGCAAAGCCGGCCCAGACCACGCGGCGGGCGCGGGCAAAGCCGTACACCTCGGTGAGCACATCCCCCAGCACATAGGAGAGCGGGAAGAACAGGATTCCGGCCCCGAAGGTGACCGTGCCGAGCACCGGAAGCGCAAGCTGCGCCGGCTTGGCTGCACCGATGAGATTGGAGCAGATGAGGATGACGCAGAACGCCGCCATCGCGAAATCATAATAGCGGAAATGTCGGCCGGTGAGCGCCGCCGCTTCAACCGCGCGAACGCCAGGTGGCTCGATGGTCTGGCTGGTTTCCATCCCTGTCTTTTAACAAGCGTCCGGGCGGGTGGAAGGGGGCAATGGTCGCAGGTCGTTTGTTCGCTAAATGTTCTGAATTTTGGTACAAGAAAGGAATGGACGATTCGCGGCCCCTGCGCTGGTTGTATCTTGACCTGAACAGCTATTTTGCCAGCGTGGAGCAGCAGCTAAACCCGCGGCTGCGGGGCCGGCCGGTGGTGGTGGCGCCGGTGGATACCGACAGCACCTCGGCGATTGCGGCAAGCTATGAGGCCAAGGCCTTTGGCATTCGCACCGGCACGAAAATCTGGGAGGCGCGGGCGAAATGCCGGGACCTGGTGGTGGTGCCGGGGCGGCACGAAGAATATGTGCGCTTTCACCACCGGATTGTGGAGGAAGTGGGCCGGCATGTGCCGGTGTTCGCCGTCTGCTCGATAGATGAAGTGGCGTGCCGGCTGCTCGACAATGAAAACGGGCCTGAGGGCGTGCGGGCGCTGGCGGCGCGGATAAAGGCCGGGATTGCGGCCAACGTGGGGGAATGCCTGACCTCCTCCATCGGCGTGGCGCCAAATCGCCTGCTCGCCAAGATGGCCGCCGACATGGAGAAGCCGGACGGGCTGACCATCATCGAAGCAGGCGATATCGAGGCGCGGCTGAAGCGGCTGAAGCTGGCCGATATCCCCGGCGTTGGGCGCAATATGGAGGCGCGGCTGGCCAGCGCCGGGGTGGTGACCATGGAGCGGCTGCTGGCGCTGGATGCGCGCGCGGCCCGCCTTGCCTGGGGCAGCGTGTGGGGCGAGCGGATGTTCTGGCTGCTACGCGGCCATGAGCTGCCCGAAATCGAGACAGTCAGCCGTTCCATCGGCCACAGCCACGTGCTGGGGCCGGACAAGCGCCCGCTGCCGGCCGCCCGGCTGGTGACGCGGCGGCTGTTGGGCAAGGCTGCCACACGACTGCGGCGGGCGGGCAAGCGGACGTCACGGCTGGGGCTGAGCGTGAAGGCAGAGGCGCTGCCCGGCGCCAGGCCGGCGAAATGGCACGCCGAGGTGCGCCTGCAGCCGGTAATGGACACGCCTGCCCTGCTGGCGGCGCTTGAGACATTATGGGCGCGGATGGTGGTTGAATTCGCACGCGAGCGGTTGTTGCAGGTTGGTGTGATGGTCTCGGACCTCTGCGACGCGAATGCGGTGCAAGGGGGACTATTTGACGCAGGAGGGGCGAGGGAGGAGTCGCGCGCTCTGGCCTTGAGCCAGGCCATGGACCGGGTGAACGCCCGCTTTGGCCGCGATGCAGTGACATTGGGGCACGACCGGCTGGGCGCGGTAAAATCGGCAGGGCCGCGAATCGCGTTTACGCGCATCCCCACGCTCGCCGAATTTCACGAATGACCGGCCGGTGCGCTGGGAGCGGTTGACGCTGCCGGCCCGGCGTTTCATGCCTGTGCCGGTGACGTTAGCGAGGTGGACCGGTGCGGATTTTGGCGGCATTAATCGGTGGATATTGCGTTCTGGCGACCGGGGTGCTTGCCCAGCCTGCGCCCGGGGTGCCGCAAACTGCACAGGGAGTGCGGCCCACGCAGCCCGACTGGGTATTGGGCGTGGGCTTCGCCCCGTTGGTGACGCCGGTATGGCAGGGAAGCCGGGATATCGGGCTTTCGATCTTTCCCGATCTGCGGCTGAATTACCGCGATGATGTGTTTCTCTCGGTGCCCGATGGGCTGGGCTGGAATGCGATCAACCGCGATGACTGGAAGCTGGGGCCGCTCATCAAGCTGCGCTTCGGGCGGCAGGAGAATACTGGCGGATCGCCGTTTCTGATAACCGGTGGCAGCGATGCTCTGCTCGGCATGGGCGATGTGGGCCTGGCCGGCGAGGCGGGGGTATTTGCGCAGAAGAGCCTGGTAAACGGCAAGGTGCGGCTGCGGGCGGAGGTGCGAAAGGGCTTTGGCGGCCATGACGGACTGGTGGCGGACACGACGCTGAACTGGAGCGATGCGATTGGCGACCCGCGTTCGGGGTGGCGATATGGGCTGGGGGCGCGAGCGGCATTTGCCGGTGACGGCTTCACCAACGTCTATTTCGGGGTCGATGCCGTGCAGGCAGCGGCGACCGGGCTTGCGGTATCGAGGACCGGTAGCGGTCTGGTGTCAGCGGGGGTCAGCGGCTCGCTTACCAAGCTGATCGGGCCGTTTGGCCGCTATGGGGCGCTGACGCTTTTTACCGGCCATGACCGGCTGGGCAATGTGGTGGCGCGCTCCTCGCTCATCCGCGAGCGCGGACAGCGCGGACAGACATCGGTCGGGCTAGCCTATGGCTTTCGGTTCAGCTGGAACTAGGTTGTGAACCCATAAAGGGCGACAATGCTGCCGCTACCGAGCGTGCTCAGCCGGACGCTTGATCTGTCGTAGAACGAGGCCGCCGTAGTAAATTCCTAGGGTGACTAACAGGACAAGCATGGAGGGCAGCAGGATGATCCCCAGCCCACGCTCGTCTGGTCCCCGGCTCTGATCCCCATCTGCATAGGTCACCACGAAGCACGAGACCCACCAGGCGGCGAGCAGGGCTGGGGCAAACAGCAGGTGGATAGGCCATGCCGTTGTCGATCGACGGGCCAGTCGCTTGAAGACCGTCATCAAATACATAGGTCCGAACGTCGCGGCCAACCAACCTCCCAGACCCACGATGAACCAGAGTAGCGACATGCGTCCGAGCATGTCTCGATCACCTCTCAAGCGCAACTGCAGACTACAGCGTGCAGGCTTCCATGCCGCTCATAGTTGTGATTCAGGCGTCGGCATGAGCCGATATGACCTGACCGACTTCGAGTGGCGCACTATCAAGCCGCTATTGCCCGACAAGCCGCGAGGCGTGCCCCGCGTGGACGATCGCCGCGTGCTGAACGGCATCTTCTGGGTGCTCCGATCCGGTGCCCCGTGGCGCGATCTGCCCGAGCGTTATGGGCCACGCACCACCTGCTACAACCGCTTCAATCGATGGCGGCAGGCGGGCGTGTGGGACCGGCTGATGGACGCCATCAGCGCGACGCACGACGGTCAGATACAGATGATCGACAGCACTTCCATCCGGGCGCACCAGCAGGCTGCGACGGCAAAAAAGGGGGTCCAGATCATTGTCTCGGTCGATCGCGAGGTGGACTCACGACCAAGATCCACGCCGTCGTCGACGCGCGAGGCCTCCCGATCCGGCTCGGCCTGACAGCAGGGCAGACCCACGACGGCCAGGCCGCCGACTACCTACTCGATCATCTCGGTCCGCGCACGATAGTGCTGGCCGACAAAGCCTATGACGCCGACCGCATCCGCGAACTGATCCAAGACAAAGGTGCCACGCCCAACATCCCGCCCAAAATCAACCGCAAGTGGAAGCCGTGCTTCAGCAAGCGGCTCTACCGTGAGCGCAACCTGATCGAGCGCTTCTTCTCCAAGCTCAAGCACTTCCGCCGCGTCGCCACCCGCTATGACAAGCTCGACGCCAACTTTCTCGCCATGGTCCAGCTCGCATCAATGAGACTGTGGCTCCGCGTTTATGAGTCTACGGCCTAGTGAAGCTTGAGCTTGGGCCGGACCACCTGGTTGACATGGCCCACAATCAGCAGCCCGATACCCTTTAGCCAGCCATGGATGGCGATGAGGTGCATCCGGTAGAGCGAGGTATAGACCAGCCGCGCCAGCCGGCCCTCGATTGCCATGCGGCCGCCCACGAGATTGCCCATCAGGCTGCCCACGGTGGAATAGCGGGCGAGGTTCACCAGGCTGCCATTATCCCGGTATACGAACGGTTTGAGCGGCTTGCCTTCGATGAGCGCGCAGATGTTGTGAAAGGCGGTGCTGGCCATCTGGTGGGCGGCCTGGGCGCGCGGCGGAATGGGTCGTTCGGCGCCTTCGGGGCGGAAATACGCACAGTCTCCGATTGCGAAAATTCTCTGGTCCCGGCTGGTTTGCAGCGTGGGGCGGACCAGCAGCTGGTTGCCGGGCGTGGTCTCCAGCCCGCCGATATTGCCGAGCAGATCGGCGCCGCGCACGCCGGCGGCCCATACCCGGATATCGGCGCTTATAATCTCGCCACCCCTGGTGTGGATGGCATCGGCAGTGGCGCTGGTGACCTGGGTGCCGGGGAGCACGCGCACGCCCAGATTTTCCAGCTCGGCGTGGGCGGCGGCGGCCAGTTTTTCAGGCAGTTGCGGCAGGATGCGCGGGCCGGCCTCGATAAGCGTTACTTGCAGGCGCTTCGCATCGAAAACCTCCAGCCCGTAATAGCCGAGCGCATCGGCGGCGGAATAGAGCTCGGCTGCCAGTTCCACGCCGGTGGCGCCGCCGCCGACGATGGCGATGTTGACCATGGCATGGCCCGAAGGATCGGCCACCATCTGGCGGGAAACGCGCAGGCACTGGTTGAGCAGCCGGCGGCGGAACCTGTCCGCATCCCTGCGGGTTTCAAGGGCGAGGCAGTGTTCGCGCACGCCGGGGATGCCGAAATCGTTGGAAACACTGCCGATGGCCACCACCAGATAATCATAGCGGATGCGGTGTTCGCCGATGACCTCGCTGCCGTCTTCATCGAGGATGGGGGCGATGATGACCTGTTTGCTTGCGCGGTCGATGCCGGCGAGTGCGCCATCGAAATAGCGGTAGCCCCAGCGAAAGGCATGGCCGCGGTAGCCCACCTCATCGAGATTGGCATCGAGGCTGCCGGCCGCCACTTCGTGGAGCAGCGGTTTCCAGATATGGGTGGGGTTGCGGTCGACAAGGATGATATCGAAATCCCGCCGGCCGAAGCGGCGGCCTAGCCGCGTGACCAGCTCCAGCCCGCCGGCACCGCCGCCGACCACCACAATCTGTGTCTTGCGCCCGTCTGCGTGTCTTGCTGTCATGCATGGCCCCGATTGATGCAATGCACTCTTAAGCGGGCGAACGGCAGCCGGCAAACTTCCAGATTGCTCCAGCCGGAAGTGCCAGCCTGCCGCAAGGATGGCGCCTGGACTGCACGCGAGGCATGACAGATGCGAGGGGAACCGGTAGGTGCGCGCGATGACCGAGATCACACCAGCGATGATTGCCGAGCATGGGCT
>JBBQIP010000029.1:0-17796 GCA_038325045.1 Sphingomonadales bacterium | reverse complement strand
GCACCCACAGCTCCAGCACCTTGTGCAGCAGCGTGCCCCGGTCGGCGGCATCCGGGTCCGCGTCCAGCGGGTCGAGCGGCCGCAGTTTCAGCATCCGGTCGGCATAAAAGGCAAAAGGGTCGGCAATCAGCCGGTCGGCCGCGGTTACCGAAACCGCCTTTGGTCGCAGCGCCACCGGCGGCCTGGGCTCGGGGCGCGGCAGCGGGCGCGGGGCCTCGCCGGCATCCAGCCCGCGCGCCATCATCAGCAGGTCGTGGCGGCGCTTCAGCCCGGGCTTCGCCACAGAAGGGTTCAGCCGCGCCGCGTGCGAATCCAGCCGCAGCAACAGCCGCGAGGGCCGCTGCGGCCCGCCCGCATCGCGCCTGCTGCGGGTAAGCAGCACCTCGGGCGCGCCCAGCCCGCGCACCAGATCCTGCGCTGCAAGCCCTAAGGCGCGCGCCTGCCCGCCCAGCCCCAGCCGGCCCCGCACAGCGGGCGCCAGCCACGGGTCGGGCGCCGGCGCCGGCGGCCAGGTGCCCTCGTTCAGCCCGGCCAAAATCATCAGGTCGGCGCGCGCCAGCTGCGCCTCCACCGGGCCCAATATGGCAAAGCGCGGGTGCCCGCCCCAGCCGGGCCGCACCGCCACATCGGCACACAGGGCATCCAGCACCGCCGGCGCTTCCTCGATCAGCAGCGCGCCAAAACTTTCCCCATGCTCCACCAGCGCCTCCAGCCGCGCCGCCAGCGCTGCGCCTGCCTCGCCGCCCCACAACCGCTCGCCTGCCAGTCGCTCCAGTGCTTCGCTCAGCGCCGTCGCCAGCACCGGCAGCGTCAGGCGGGGGGATGTCGCCAGCCGCTCCAGCGGCTCCAGCACCGCCGCCACCGGCTGCCACCAGCCCGCCAGCGCCTCCCGGCCCTGCCCCTTCCAGCCATCAATCTGCCCGCCAATCGCATCCAGCCCCGGCGGCGGCCGCACCCCGCGCAGCGCAAGGTCCAGCGCCCTCACCTGCACCAGCCAGGCCGCTCGCCGCGCCGGCCATTCGGTGCCCTCAGCCGCCGGCGCCAACAGCGGGTGCTTCAACAGCGCCAGCAGCCGCAGCGGCGAAAACTGGCCCGCAACCGCCGCCACCAGCAGCAGCAGCAGCGCACCCGGCGGGGTGCTGCCGAGCGGCGTGCCGGCGCTGTCATCCACCTGCACCCCCCAGCGGCGCATATGCGCCGCCACCCGCCGCGCCAGCGCCCGGTCCGGCGTTACCAGCGCCACCGTGCGCTCGGGCGTGGCCAGCGCCTCGCGCACCGCAATGGCAATCGCCTGCGCTTCTTCCGCCGGGGTCGCCGCCTCTATCAGCCCCACCGCATCGAGCCCGGTATCGGCCGTCGGCTCCCAAAGGTCATCGGCATCGGCCGGGGCGAGTGCGGCCATCACCTGCACTGTGCGCGCCGCCGGCCCGTCGCGGGCGCTCCTGTGCCCCCAGTCCGCCACATCGGCCCGCTCCGCCCGCAGCCGCGCCAGCAGCAGCTTCAGCGCATATTGCGGGTGCGCCTCGCTGTCGCGCGGGGGCGGCGGCAGGCCCGGCTCCGGCGGCGGCAGCGCCTCGGCACAGTGCACAGCCTCCCAGCGCGCGCACCCGGCTTCGGAAAGGTCGGTATCCAGCCCCGGCAGCACGATCATCCCGGCGGGCAGCCGCGCCACCGCCGCCAGCAGCCGGGCGATGGCGGGCGTGGTGCTGGTAATGCCGGCGGCCACCACCGGGTGCGCTGGCGGCGCCGCCTGCCAGCGCAGCGTCAGCGCTGCAATCGCCGCTGCCAGACGGGTGCCGCCGTCGCTCGCCCCCAGCTTGTCGCGCACCGGCGGCCACCCGCTGATAATCACCTCCAGAAATGTCAGCGTATCTTTCCAATGGTGCGCCAGCTCGGTGTTCTCGAAAGCACTCGCCAGCGCCTGCGGGTCCACCTCCTCGGCCAGCAGCGTATCGAGCGTGGCCCCCAGCGCATCGCCCAGCCGCAACGCCTCGATAGCCGGGCGCGCGCCGCCGCCGGCTTCGGGCAGCTGGCGCACCAGCCGCGCCAGCTCCATCCGGCGCAGCAGCGGCGGCACCGGCGGCGCCGTCATCTCGGCACCGCTCGCCAGCCGGTCGAAGTCATCCTCGCCCAGATCGCCCACCGGCACCATGCGCGGCAGCAATAGCCCGGCGCCCTTCCCCTCCAGCCGGCGCACAAAGGCTTCCGTCAGCGCGCGGGCGGCGCGGCGGTTGGGCAGCAGCACCAGCGTGCCAGCCAGCGCCAGCGGGTCATCGGCCTGCGCCGCCAGCCCAGCCGCCAGCGCGTCGACAAAGCCGATATGGGCGGGGATGTTGAACAAGCGGGCAGTCATGGCGGTGCCGCCAGTGGTGGCACCGGGCCTAGAGGTAAGCAAGCAGTGCTTCGGTCTCGGTCACGCTCGCCGGTGTTCCCACATGAAACCACAGGCCCTGGTGCACCGCCCCGAACAGCCGCCCCGCCGCCAGCGCCCGGTTCCACGCCCGCCACATGGAAAACGGCTCCACCGGCTCGCCGTCGAACAGGTGCCGGCTTATCAGCTGCACGCCCGAAAACACGAACGGCGCCACCCGCAGTTCGCCGCGCGCGCGCAGCCGCCCCATCTGGTCCATGTGAAAATCGCCGCGCCCTTCATAGCCGTGCGCGCGCGCCATCGGCACCAGCAGCAGGGCGGCGTCCATCTCCGCCGGGTCGAACCGCGCCGCCAGCAGCCGCAGCGTGTCCGATGATCCGTCGATCCAAAGATTATCGGAATTGGCCACAAAGAAATGCGGCCCTTCCAATAGCGGCAGCGCGTTCACCACCCCGCCGCCGGTCTCCAGCAGCTGCGCCCGCTCGTCCGAGGTCTTGAGCTTCAGCGCCCCGCCCCGCCCCGCCAGCGCGGCCTCTATCTGGTCGGCAAAATAATGGGTGTTCACCACAGCGGTGCCAATGCCGGCAGCCTCGATCCGGTCCAGCGCCCGGTCCAGCAGCGTGCGCCCGGCCACATGGATAAGCGGCTTGGGGCGCGTGGCGGTGAGCGGTCGCATCCGCTTGCCCAGCCCGGCCGCCAGCACCATGGCAGACTGCGGCAGCACCGCCTCCACATGCGGGCGCAACCTCAAGGGCGCAGCAGAACGCGCGGTCATGCCACCACCACGCCGTGCCGGGCAGCAGCCGGCACATGGGCGGCAAACCACGCCGCCACCGGCGCCAGCGCCGGCTGCGCCAGCCCGCGCTCCACCAGCTGCCACAGCCGGGGGTGCCAGCGCGGATACTGCGCCTTGCCGTCGCGCACATAAAGCCGGGTGAACACCCCCAGAATCTTGATATTCCGCTGCGCCCCCAAAATGTCATAGGCAGCGCGGAATGCCGCCTCGTCCAGCCCCGGCCGGGCGGCGATGTAACGCTCCAGCATGGCCGCCTCCAGTGCGGGGCTCACCTCGCGGCGAATGTCCTGGAGCAGGCTCACCAGATCATAGGCCGGGTGGCCGGCCAGCGCGTCCTGAAAATCGAGCAGCCCCAGCTGCTTCAGCCCCGGCCGGTCGGTCAGCATCAGGTTATCGGCATGGTAATCGCGCAGCACCAGCACCGGCGGGTGCGCCTCCACCAGCGGCCACAGCCCGGCCCAGGCAGCGTCATAGCCCGGCGCCTCCGCCTGGTGCACGGCGGGCAGATACCAGTCGGGGAACAGCCGCGCCTCGCGCAGCAGCTCGGCGTTTGAATAGGGCGGCACCGGGCCTGCCGGGTGTTCGTGCAGCGCGGCGAGCACATCCACCGCCGCTTCATAGCAACCGCGCTCGCGCGCCGGCTCGGCCGCCAGCACCGGCGCCATCCGCGCATCGCCAAAATCCTCAAGCAATATCAGCCCCGCCTCCAGCTCCACCGCCAGCGGCTGCGGGGCGGAAAAGCCAAGCGCATGCAGCCGCGCGGCCACGCTCAAAAACGGCCGGCTGTCTTCCTTGTCCGGCGGCGCGTCCATCAGCACCGCCGTGCGGCCATCCTTGTGCACGCGGAAATAGCGGCGAAACGAGGCATCACCGGCCAGCGGCAGGATCAAAGCCCCCGCCCAGCCATGGCGAGCCAGAAAGCCGGGAGCGGCCTCGGGCGGAATCATCGGGGGAACGGCGGCGGCCACCGGCCCTCCCAAGCCGCAGGTGCTTGCCAAGTCAAGCGCCGCTGCGGTGCGGCGCCACCTTCAAGGTGCAGCCTGAGCGCATCGGCAGGCATCCGCGCCCCCAGCCGCTCGGGCCATTCGATCAGCAAAACCGCATCGGTTTCAAACAGCCCCAGCGCATCCGCATCCAGCGGCGATTCGAGCCGGTACAGGTCGCAGTGCCACACCGGCAGCCGCACACCCGGCGGATCATAGGGCTGCACCAGCGCAAATGTGGGGGATGGCACCTCGCCCGCCCAGCCCAGCGCGCGCAACACGGCGCGGGCCAGCGTGGTCTTGCCCGCCCCCAGATCGCCGGACAGGCCGATGATATCGCCCGCGCGCAGCACGGCTGCCAGCTCTGCGCCAACGGCGCGTGTGTCGTCCTCGGTGGCAAGATCGCGTGGCATCGCGGCCCTCCTGCCTCAGAAATCGACCGTCACATAGCCCTGGATCAGCCGGCCGGGGAATAGATTGTAAACACCGGCATTGCGCAGCTCGAAGCTCTGCACATCGAACAGGTTGGTGGCCTGCACGCGCAGCAGCACATTGCGGCCCGAAGCCTTGAACCGGTAGCGCCCGCCGATATCGACAACGGTCCGCGCCGGGATGGCGGTAAGGTTGCTGACCGTTGCGGTCTCGGAGCTGCGATAGGCCAGCCGCGTATCGAAGGATGCGCCCGGCAGGAACGGCGGGCGCCAATCGGCGCTGGCCTCAAACCGGTGGTTAAGGGCGCCTACCGGGCGGTTGCCGATACGCCCCTGCTCCACATCTTCTCCGGTCACTCTGGGCTGCAGAAGCACGGCGCCGGCAACGATGCTCAATGTGCGGGTGAGCGGTCCGGCCACCGAGGCTTCGATGCCCCGATTGATGACCTCGCCAAGAGCGCCGAAGCGATTGTTGGCATCAAGGTTGAAATAGGGTTTGCTGACCTGAAAAATACCGCCGACGAGCTTCATCTTCTCGGTGATCGAAAAGCGGAAGCCGGCATCGAACTGGCGCGTCTTGATAGCCGGCAGCGCCTCGTTGCGGTTGACCGCATTGCCGGGCGCAATGCCGCTCTCTTCAAGCCCGGTCACAGCACCGGCATAGACCACCAGCCGATCCGTTATATCTGCTGCCACCGTGGCGTTGAACAGCAGCGGCCGGGCATCGGTGCTCTCGATACCGCCAGCCGGCAGGTCGATCCGCTTCTTGTAATCGCTGTACTGGACGCCCAGCGACAGCTCGCCCACGCCCTGCCAGCGCCCTTCATAGGCAAGGCCGCCGGTCCATTGCCGCACCTTGTCGCGCTGCTGCGGGCGAAAGTTGAACTCCGGGCGCGCGCCAATCTGCGCCTCGAAAATGCTCACCGGGCCAAGCTCCAGGGCATCCGACCCGCCAAAGATCCGGTCCCCGGCCCGGCCGCGCACGGCTGCATGAAAGATATGCTCGCGCACGCCATCCTCGATCCGGCGGCTCAGGCGAACCTCGCCGCTCAGCGAATCGAAATCCAGCGGCGGATCGACCAACACCCGCTGGGTGCCGGTCCCGTCCGGCAGCAGCTGGCGGACAAGGTTGGTCATGCCATTGATACGAAGCTGGCTGGAGCGGAACACGCCTGCCCGCAGCAGCCAATCCGGCCCAATCTCCCAATCGGCGAGCAGCCCGGCATTGGTCTCGGTCTGGTTGCCGTTCACCCATTCCGGGCCAAAGCGCAGCCGCCGCGGCAGCTGCGGCGGCAAAAAATCACCCGCCGGAACGTAAGACACCTGATGGTCGTCAAAGACCGAGGATTGCAGATTATAGAATGGCACCAGCGTGAGCGTTTCGGTCGGCCGCCAACGCAGGCTGATCGCGCCGCCCACTTCCTTTTCAATCGTGGCGTTGGCCGCATTTTCAAAGCGCACCGACGTGCCCAGACCGATGCTCAGCTGGTCCGAGACCGGAAGGCTGGCATCGGCCTCACCATTGAAAGAGCCCCATGCATCGAGGCCGATGAGCACGCTGGCCGCCGCCTTGTCCCCGGGGCGGCGAAAGCCGAAATCGACAAGGCCTGTGGGGGCTGGAAACGGGTTGCCCAGCGCGCTCAGGCCAACGCGCACGGTGGTCGAACGGCTGAGGCGGTTGCTGGGAACGATGACGGGATCGAAATACATCCCGTCGATACGCACATTGCCGGCCGCAACCGGCGAGAAGCCGCGCACATTGCTCTGGTTATACAGCCCGATTGTCTCGCGGCCGATGCTCGTGCCAAAGGCATCGCCAGCCTGACGCACGGCATTTTCCTCAGCCCGGCTGCCGGTCACCGGCGCCACTACAACGGGCAGCTCCAGCGCCGGCTCCGCCGCCACAATCTGCGCCGCCGCCGGCAGCGCCGCCGAAATCGCTACGCCAAGCAGCAGGAGAGAATGAAAGCTTCGCATCAACTCTTTCTTGGTATCTCAAACAACCCGCGCAAGGTGTTTGCCCGGCCTAGTAGCGATAGGCTTCGGGCTTGAACGGGCCGGATTCGCCCACACCGATATACGCCGCCTGCTTCTCGGTCAGCTTGGTAAGCTTTACGCCCAGCTTTTCAAGGTGAAGCGCCGCCACCTTCTCATCCAGATGCTTGGGCAGCACATACACCTTGTTCTCATAGGTGCCGGCATTGGACCAAAGCTCGATCTGCGCCAGCACCTGGTTGGTGAAGCTGGCAGACATCACGAAGCTGGGGTGGCCGGTGGCGCAGCCAAGGTTGACCAGCCGGCCCTTGGCCAGAACGATGATCTGGTTGCCATCGGGAAACTGCACAATGTCGGTGCCCGGCTTCACCTCGGTCCATTTGTAGTTGGAAAGTGCTGCAATCTGGATTTCGCTGTCAAAGTGCCCGATGTTGCACACGATGGCGTTGGGCTTCATCGCCTTCATATGCTCGGCGGTAATCACATCGGCATTGCCGGTGGCGGTGCAGAAAATGTCCGCGCGCTGCACGGCATCTTCCATCGTCACCACTTCAAAGCCTTCCATCGCCGCCTGCAGGGCGCAGATCGGGTCGATCTCGGTCACCATCACCCGCGCGCCGCCGTTGCGGAGCGACTGGGCGCTGCCCTTGCCCACATCGCCAAACCCGGCCACGCAGGCAACCTTGCCGGCCAGCATCACATCGGTCGCGCGGCGGATCGCATCGACCAGCGATTCCTTGCAGCCATAAAGATTGTCGAACTTCGATTTTGTCACGCTGTCGTTCACATTGATCGCCGGGAACGGCAGCTCGCCCTTCTTGGCAATTTCATACAGCCGGTGCACGCCCGTGGTGGTTTCCTCGGAAACGCCCTTCAGGTTCTTCACCGTCTCGGTCAGATAGCCGGGCCGCGCCTTGATGAATGCCTTCAGCGCCCGCTGGAATTCCACCTCTTCTTCATTTTCCGGCTCGTTGAACGAAGCACCCGCTTCAAGCCTCGCGCCCCAGAGCGCGAACATCGTGGCATCGCCGCCGTCGTCCAGGATGATATTGGCAGTCTGGTCACCCCAATCGAAGATGCGGCCGACATAATCCCAATAATCGACCAGGCTTTCCCCCTTGATGGCAAACACCGGCACCCCCGATGCGGCGATCGCGGCGGCCGCATGGTCCTGCGTCGAGAAGATGTTGCACGTCGCCCAGCGCACATCGGCCCCAAGCGCGGTCAGCGTTTCGATCAGCACCGCCGTCTGGATGGTCATGTGCAGCGATCCGGTAATGCGCGCGCCCTTCAAAGGCTGCGACGCGCCAAATTCCGACCGCAAGGCCATCAGCCCCGGCATCTCGGTTTCAGCAATCTGGATTTCGCGGCGGCCAAAGTCGGCAAGGCCGATATCGGCAATCACATAATCGTTGAGCGGGGTGTTCGCGTTGGTCGCCACTGGTCAATTCCTGTCAGGATCGGGATGCGCCGGGCATAAGCGGATGGCGCTTTGCGGGCAAGCATAAAGATATCTTTATATCCCCATGCGATCTGGCGTCGGATGCCCGGCCAGGCGCCATGCGCAATATTCCGGCGCAATTTGGCACCCACGGCACCAAAACCATGCGCGTGGCTCCCCCCGCCGTAGCTTGCACCAGCAAGCGCCATGATCTCCCGAATTCCAACATTCTTGCACCGACAAATTGCGCTATGAGCCGCACAACAGCGTCGACATCATGGGCAAGGGGCACTCAGGCATGGATATCAATATCTGGTTGGCAACAGCCACGCCGATCATCACCGCAATCGGTCTCAAGATCATCGGCGCCTTTGTCCTCTACATGGTCGGCCGCTGGCTGATCGGGCTGGCCATCTCCATTCTCGCGCGCGTGCTGACCGCGCGCAATTTCGATCCCACGCTGCAACGCTACATCGCCAACATCCTCGGCGTGGTGCTCAATGTCGTGCTGGTGGTGGCCATCCTCGGCTATTTCGGCGTGGAAACCACCAGCTTCGCAGCCCTGCTCGCCGGTGTCGGCCTGGCGGTCGGCGCCGCCTGGTCGGGCCTGCTCGGCAACTTCGCCGCCGGTGCGTTCCTCATCATCTTCCGCCCCTACAAGGTGGGCGATTATGTGGTGGCGGGCGGGATCGAGGGCACGGTCACCGAGATCGGCCTGTTCAACACCGTCATCACCTCGCCCGATAATGTGCAGACCATCATCGGCAACGGCAAGGTTTCGGGCGATGTCATCAAGAACTTTTCCAGCCACGATTACCGCCGTGTCGAGCGCACCGCCCAGCTGGCCTTCGGCGTCGATCCGCTCGATGCGATTGCGCGGCTGAAGCCCGCCCTTGCCGCCATTCCCAATGTGATGGCAGCGCCCGCACCCGATGTGGAAATCCTCGATTTCAACGTGATGGGCACCGTGCTGGCGGTGCGGCCCTATTGTCACACCAGCCATTACTGGCAGGTGTATTTCGATACCAACAAGCTGATCATGGCCACCTTCGGCAGCGCCGGCTACGAGCCGCCTTATATTGTGGAAGCCCAGCGCCGGGCCTAGGCTGCGCCGGCAAACGAAGCCGGTTAGGATGCAATGACACGCTCTGGAGCCCATGATCCGGCGGCCAGCCCCACCCGCGCGCGGCTTGCAGCGCTCAAAAGCTCGTTCGGCGCCCGGTCCAGCTCGCTGGAGGCGTTCGCCCCGCCTCCCAGGGCCGAAGCCGCGCTTGCCGCCGAGCGCGATGAGTCTGTAAACACGCGGTTTGCCGGGCTGGAAAGCTGGTTGCACGCCGTGAGGAAACACACCGATGAACAAACTGCTGGCACTGGGGCTTTTGCTCGTGACTGAAGCTGTTGCAGCCGGGCCGGCCGATAGCCCCGCCTATCCGGCCAGCACCCGCGAGCCGCTGGTGGAAACCATCCACGGCACCCCGGTGTCCGATCCCTGGCGCTGGCTGGAAGGCGATGTCCGCACCCAGCCCCGCGTGGCGGCGTGGGTGGCAGCGCAAAATGTGGCAACCGATGCCTATCTCGCGACCCTGCCCAAGCGCGAAGCCATTCGCGCGCGGCTGACGGAGCTTTATGATTACGAGCGCATCTCGCTGCCCATCGAGCGCGGCCAGCGGCGCTTTTACAGGCGCAATTCCGGCCTGCAGAACCAGTCCGTGCTGGAGCTTTCCGAAGGTGATCTCACCCGCATCCTGATCGATCCCAACGCCTGGGCGAAGGACGGGGCAGACGCGCTCGCCGAATGGTCTCCCAGCCCCGATGGCAAGACCATCGCCTATGCCGTGCAGACCGGCGGCAGCGACTGGCGGGTTATCAAGACGCTCGATGTCGATACCGGCAAGGAAAATGCCGATCTGCTCGATTGGGTGAAGTTCACCGACATCGCCTGGAACGCGGACAGCAGCGGCTTTTACTATTCCCGCCACCCGGAAACGCCCGAGGGCAAGAGCCTGACCGCGGCGGTGTTCGATCACAGCGTCTGGTTCCACCGGCTCGGCACGCCCCAATCGGCCGACCGGCTGGTGCTCGCGACGCCGGAAAACCGGGGCTATTACAACGGCACCCAGAGCGAGGCCGATGGCCATTGGCTGGTGCTGCGGTCCAGCACCGGCTCCGAAGACCGGTATGAGCTGCGCGCACTCGATACCAGCCGCCCCGATGCGACCGTCATCACGCTCGATCCCGCCCGCACCGATGATTGGATATTTGCCGGCGCGCAGGGGGACACGCTCTATTTCGTCACCAACAAGAACGCCCCCCGCTACCGGCTGGTGGCCTTCGACAAGGTTGGAAACGGCGGCAGTCTCACGCCCCGCACCGTGGTGGCCGAAGGTGCGGACCGGATGACCGGCGCCAGCATCATCGGGGACTGGCTGCTGGTCGCGGCCCTGAAAGATGCGCGCACCGAAGTAAGCCGCTACCGGCTGGACGGCACGCCCGCCGGCAAGGTGCCGCTGCCCGGGCTGGGCACGGCGGCTGGCTTCGAGGCGGCAGCAGGCGCGCGCACCGCCTTCTTCGCCTTCACCAGCTACAACGCCCCCACCACCATCTATAACTACAATGCAGATACCAACAGCGCCGTCGCCACCTACCAGCCCAAGGTGGCCTTCAACCCGGCCGATTATGTGGTGGAGCAGCGCTTCTTCACCTCGAAGGACGGCACCAAGGTGCCGATGTTCGTCAGCCACCGGAAAGACCTCGATCTCTCCAAGGGCGCCCCCACGCTCATGTACGGATATGGCGGGTTCAACATCAACATCCTGCCCGCCTTCCAGATCGATGCACTCGCCTGGATGGAGATGGGCGGCATCTACGCCGAAGTCACGCTCCGCGGCGGCGGCGAATATGGCACCGCCTGGCACGAAGCCGGGCGCAAGCTCGCCAAACAGAATGTGTTCGATGATTTCATCGCCGGCGGCGAATATCTCATCGCCTCGGGCCTCACCCCCAAAGGCGGGCTCGCCATCCAGGGCGGCTCCAACGGCGGCTTGCTGGTCGGCGCGGTCATCAACCAGCGGCCCGATCTGTTCGCCGCCGGGCTGCCGGCCGTGGGCGTGATGGACATGCTGCGCTTCCCGCTGTTCACCGAAGGCCGTACCTGGACCGACGATTACGGCGACCCGGAAGACCCGGTGCAGTTCAAGAACCTCTACGGCTACTCCCCCTATCACAACATCAAGGCCGGCAAGCCCTACCCCGCCATCCTCGTCACCACCGCCGATACCGATGACCGGGTGGTGCCGGGCCACAGCTTCAAATATGCAGCCGCCCTCCAGGCCGCCACCATCGGCCCCAAACCCCACCTCATCCGCATCGAAACCCGCGCCGGCCACGGCAGCGGCAAACCCACCGACAAGGCAGTCGCCGAAATCACCGATCTATGGAGCTTCGCCGGCTATTGGACCGGGCTGACCCGCTAAAACGCCTCAGCCCGGGAAAATCCGCTGGGTAACCAGCGTGCCGGCAGTGGCGGCGGTGGCAGTAACAAAGGTGCCCCAGACCAGATCATAGAGCGTCACCTTCAGGCTCCAGCGCGCGAGCGTTGCATAGTTGGTGAGGTCGTAGGTCATGTAGCAGAAGAAGCCGAGAGCCGCCCCCATCATCGCCGCCTGCTGCCAGCGGCCGGAAGCCAGTGCCGGCATCACCGCGAACACCAGCATGCCGGCGATATAGAGCAGGTAGAAGATGATCGCTGGGCCAAGCCGGAAATTCGGCGCCAGCATCTCGCCCAATTCGGGCTTGTAAAGGCGCGGCGCCATGGTGCCTAGCCACACCGCATCTATAAGCGCAAACGCCACGCCGGTGGCAATGTAAGCGGTAAGGGTCTTGGCTATCATCGGCAGACCATGGCAGCAGAACAGCCGCGCGTGAACAGCTTTTGACAGCTGCGGCACAGATGCACGATGGTGGCGCATAGTTGCGGGGGGAAAGGCGGCGATGGAGGGAAGCACAGCTGGAGCAGCTGCCTCGCGGTGTATCCGCGCCGGGCTGTTATGGCTCTACCGCCGGCAGCATTGGGCCGCTGAAAACGCCGGCCCGATCCCGGCCAAGGCGGTCATCATCGCCGCCCCGCACACATCCAACTGGGATTTCCTCTATTTCCTCGGCCTTACAGATGCCCTGGGGATACGCCCGCACTTCATGGCCAAGCAGGAGCTGTTCCGCTGGCCTATCGGCGGCTTTTTGAAGGATATGGGCGGCGTGCCGATAGACCGGTCGCGGCGCGGCGGCCATGTGCAGGCGATGATCGAGGAATTTCGGGCGCGCGACAATTTCCTGCTCACCATCGCGCCCGAAGGCACGCGCGGGCAGGTGCGGCACTGGCGCACCGGCTTTTACCAGATTGCACTGGGCGCAGGCGTACCGCTCATCATCGGGCTGATGGATTATCGCCGCAAGCTGGGCGGTCTGGGGCCGGCCTTTATGCCCAGCGGTGATTATGTGGCGGACATGACCCGCATCGAAGGCTGGTACCGCTCGGTCACCCCGCGCCACCCCCTTAGGGCGATGACCGGCATCGTGGACATGGCCCGGCAATTCCCGCCCGGTGCCGAAGAGGAGCTTGCTGCATGATCTTCGCACTCGGCCATAATCTCTTCGCCATCATGGCGGTGATGCTGCTGCTCTGGGGCCTGTCGGTCGCCATCCGCGATGTCAGCTTCATTGATGCGATCTGGGCGTACGGCATGGCGTTTCTGGTCACCCTCACCGCCTTCTGGTTGATGGTGGCACCCAACGGGCTGATGGGCGTGATGATCCTGGTGCTGGTGCTGGCCTGGGGGATGCGGCTCGGCACGCATCTGCTGTTGCGCTGGCGCCGTCTGGGGCCGGACCCGCGCTATGAAAAGATCATCCGCCGCGCGCAGGAGAAAAAGGGCTGGAGCTTCGCCACCACATCGCTCCTGCAGGTGTTCCTTCTGCAAGGCCCGCTGGTCTGGATGGTGAGCCTGCCCGCACAGGCCGGGTTGCTGGCCGATGATGGCAGCGCGCCCGGCGTGCTGGCCTATGCCGGCGCTGCACTGGCGGTGATCGGCATCACGTTCGAATCCATCGGCGACGCGCAGCTGGACAGTTTCCGCGCCGACCCTGCCAACAAGGGCAAGGTGCTCGATACCGGCCTGTGGCGCTACACCCGCCACCCCAATTACTTCGGCGATGCCTGTACATGGTGGGGCATCTGGATGGTCTCCATCGCCGCCGGTGCGCCGTGGTGGACCACGCTGGGCCCGCTGTTCCTCACCTTCACCCTCACCCGCTGGTCGGGCGCGCCGATGCTGGAGCATGGCCTCAGGAAATCGCGCCCCGAATATGCGGCCTATGTGGAACGCACCTCGGGCTTCATCCCGATGCCGCCAAAAAGCTGAGCGCATCGGCCGCCAGTGCTTCGCTGCCGGCGGCCAGCACCCGGCCATCGCTCTCCAGCCCCAGCGGGCGGCCCTGCCAATCGGTAATGCTGCCGCCCGCGCCCGCAATCACCGGCACCAGTGCGGCCCAGTCGTGCAGCTTCAGCCCGGCCTCCACCACCAGATCGAGATGGCCAGACGCCAGCAGGCCATAGTTGTGGCAATCGCCGCCATAGAGCGTGTCCCCCACCTGCCTGCGCAACCGCTCGAAAGGCGCAAACTGGTCGGCGGGAAACGCATGCGGGCTGGTGGTCCCCAGATGCGCCTGCGCCAACCCGCGCGCGCGGGTGCGCGCCGGCGTGCCGTTCAGCATCGTGGGCTGGCCGGCAGCCCCCAGCCAGCGGTCGCCGATAATGCACTGGTCGATAAGCCCCAGCACCGGCCGTCCCTGGTGCAGCAGCGCAATCAGCGTGCCGAACAGTGGCCGCCCGGCAATGAAGGCGCGGGTGCCATCAATGGGGTCGATCACCCATAGCCGTTCGGCGCCGCGCCGGTCATCGCCATATTCCTCGCCCACCACGCCGTCGCCCGGCCTATGCTCGGCCAGCAGCGCACGAATGGCGGCCTCGGTCTCACGGTCGGCAATCGTCACCGGGGAGGCATCGGCCTTGCTATCGACACCAATGCCCTTTCGGAAATGCCGTCGGATTACCGCGCCGGCGGTATCGGCAAGCGCATTTATAAGCGCGGTATCGTCCCTCACAGCCCCAACTCCGAAAGCAGCGCCCCCCGGTGCTCATCGAGCAGCGGCGCGCGCGCACGGATGGCCGGGTCCGGGTGGGCAGAGAGCTTCACCGGGTTGCCCGCCGCCCGGAGCGGAGTGCCATCGGGCAGCGCTGTCTCGATCACCATGTTGCGCGCCGCCACCTGCGGGTTGGCCAGCGCCTGCGCCACATCGTTCAGCGGCCCGCACGGCACGCCCGCCGCCTCCAGCACCGCCAGCCAGTGCGCGGCGGGCGCGGTGCCAAGTGCGGCCTCCAGCACGGCGGCCACCGCGTCTGCCGCTTCGGTGCGCAGCTCGTTCGTCGCAAAGCGCGGGTTGGCCTTCAGTGCCGCCAGGTCGAGCGCGTCCAGCAGCGCCTCCCAAAGCGCATTATTGCCGGCCGCGATCACGATATGGGTATCGGCGCAAAGATAGGCGGCAAAGGGCGTGATGCTCGGGTGCCGCGCCCCCAGCGGCCCCGGCGCCACGCCGCTCACCAGCGTGCGCGCAACCGCATTCTCCAAAATGGCAATCTGCCCGTCGAGCATCGCCACATCCACAAACTGCCCGGCCCCGCTCGCCTCGCGGTGGCGCAGTGCCGCCAAAATGCCGATGGTGGTGAACAGCCCGGCGGTAATATCCCCCACCGATGTGCCCACCCGTGTCGGTGGCCCGCCGGGGTGGCCGGTCACGCTCATGATACCGCCCATCGCCTGCACCACCATGTCATAGGCAGGCTTCCCCGCATCCGGCCCGGTCTGGCCAAAGCCGCTGGCCGCTGCCTGGATGAGCCGTGGGTAGCGCGCGTGCAGCCCCTCCCACCCATAGCCAAGCCGCGCCATCACCCCGGGCCGGTAATTCTCCACCAGCACATCGGCCCGCGCCAGCAGCGCCTCGAAAACCAGCCGGTCGGCTGCCAGTTTCAAATCGAGCGCGATCGATTGCTTGCCCCGGTTGATGCTGGTGAAATAGGCGGAATGGTCGCCCACAAACGGGCCGATGTGGCGACTGTCATCGCCCAGCCCCGGCCGCTCCACCTTGATAACCCGGGCACCCAGATCGGCCAGCACCATGGTGCAATAAGGCCCGGCCAGCACCCGCGACAGATCGATAACGGTAATCCCGGCAAGCGGGCCTGTGGCAGCGGCATCCATGGCGAGCGGGTGTAGCGCACCCCGGGGCCTTGCGGAAGCAGGCCGGTTGCGGGCAGAACGACGGCGAATTCATTGGGGAAGATCACCATGCGCATATTGGCAACGACACTGGCTGCGGCCCTTCTCGCAGGCACCGCACTGGCCGCAACACCGGCTGAAATGAAGGCCCATGAAGCCGCCCTCGATGCGTCGGTCAGCTCTGCCGAGCAGATGGCCTGGCTCAAGCAGATGTCGTCCGCCCCCAACCATGTCGGCTCGGCGCACAACCGCGCCAATGCGGAATTCATCCGCGACCAGTTCCGCGCCTGGGGCTGGCAGGCGGAAATCGAGAGCTACGATGTGCTCTACCCCACGCCCAAGGAAACGCTGCTGCAGATCGTTGGCGGCGCAACTTTAGGCGGGCAGGAGCCGGGCATCCCCGAAGATGCCACCTCCAACACCCTCGCCGCCGCGCTGCCGCCCTATGTGGCCTTTGCGGCAGACGGCGATGTGACCGCCGATGTCGTCTATGTGAACTACGGCCTGCCGCAGGATTATGAGGCGCTCGCCCGGCGCGGCATCACGGTCAAGGGCAAGATCGCGCTCGCGCGCTACGGCGGCGGCTGGCGCGGGTTGAAGCCCAAGCTGGCGCAGGAGCAAGGTGCCATCGGCGCGCTCATCTATTCCGACCCCGCGCAGGATGGTTATGGCAGCGTAGAGACCTATCCAAACGGCGGCGGCCGGCCCGAAACCGGCGTGCAGCGCGGCTCGGTGGCAGACATGACCATCAGCCCCGGTGATCCGCTTACGCCCGGCTACGGCGCGGTGAAGGGCGCACCGAGGCTGGACCGCACCAAGGTGCCGACGATCATGAAGATCCCTACGCTGCCCATCTCCTACGCCGATGCCTCGAAGATCTTCGCCGCCATGGGCGGGCAGCTGGCACCGTCCAGCTTCAAAGGCGCCCTTCCCTTCGCCTATCGGCTGGGCGGCGCAAACGCCGTAAAGCTGCGCCTGAAAGTGCTGAGCGACTGGTCGCTAAAGCCCGCCGATAACGTCATCGCCCGGCTGCCCGGCCGCGACCGGCCCGATGAATGGGTGATCCGCGGCAACCATTTCGATGGCTGGGTGTTCGGCGCTTCCGATCCGCTGTCCGGCATGGTCGCCATGCTGTCGGAAGCCAAGGCACTGGGCGCGCTAACCAAAACCGGCTGGCGGCCGTCCCGCACCATCATCTACACCGCCTGGGATGCGGAAGAGCCGCTTCTGCTCGGCTCCACCGAATGGGCCGAGGACCATGAAAAGGAACTCCGCCAAAAAGCCATCGTCTATCTCAACAGCGATTCAAACGGCCGCGGCTTTCTGGATGCCGAGGGCAGCCACCAGTTCCAGCACCTCGTGAACGCAGTCGCCGCCGATGTGACCGACCCGCAAACCGGCGCCACCGTGCTCGCCCGCTCGCGCGCCAAGGTGCTGGTGGAGAGCCTGGAAGGCCGCAGCCGCGAAGCACCAGCCGTGGTGGCCGCCGCCGAAGCCGGCCGCGACCTGCCCATCGGCCCGCTCGGCTCAGGCTCCGATTATTCGGCCTTCCTCCAGCATGTCGGCGTGCCGTCGCTCAACCTCGGCTATGGCGGCGAAAACCAATCCTCGGGCAGCTACCACAGCATCTACGACAGCTATGATCACTTCGTGAAGTACGACGATCCCGGCCTCGCCTATGGCGCGCTCCTCTCCAAAACCATGGGCCGCATGGTGCTGCGCATCGCCGATGCCGACACCCCGCCGCTGCGCTTCGCCGATCTCGCCGCCACGGTGAAAACCTATCTGGGCGAAGTGAAAACGCTGGTCGACACCCGCCGCAAGGAAGACACCAAACGCAGCGCCCTGATGGCAAGCGAAGGCTTCCGCCTCGCCTCCGATCCGCTGGCGCCGGTCGCCGCCCCGCCCGCAGTCGCCGCCACGCCAATCGTGGAACTCGCCGCACTCGAAAACGCCGTCGCCCGGCTGGAAACCGCCGCCAAGGCCTATGACAGCGCCTATGCCGCGCGCGGCAGCAGCCTCGCGCCGGCCACCCGCGACCGGCTCAACAAATCCCTCATCGGCATCGACCAGACCCTGCTCTTGGAAGACGGCCTGCCCGGCCGCAGCTGGTATCGCCACAGCCTCTACGCGCCCGGCCGCTTCACCGGCTACGGCGCCAAAACCCTGCCCGGCGTCCGCGAAGCCATCGAGGAACGCCGCTTTGAAGATGCCAATGCCTATGCCGTGAAAACCGCAGCCGCACTCGACCGGCTGGCGGCGCGGCTGGATGCGGCTGCGGCGATCATCGGGAAGTAGCTGCGCCTCCGGGGGCGGGGGGGGGTGTGCCCCCCCCCCCCCTTTTTTTGGGGTTTTTAACACACCTCTGTGGCAAACAACCCCCCCAAAAACCCCGGGGGGTCAGTCGGTTCTGGGGAAGCCGAGGTCCGGGCCGCGCTCGACGGGGTC
>JBBQIP010000028.1:0-17910 GCA_038325045.1 Sphingomonadales bacterium | reverse complement strand
CAGCTCCCGATCAGAAGCCGACAGTCAGTGTAGCGCGGCCGCCGTGATCGCTGTTGCGATTGCCGAATACGCCGCTGTAGCCGATGCCCAGGGTGGCATTGGTGCTGACCCGGTAATTGGCCTTGGCCTCGAGCGCCGCGGCGTTCCTCTCCATCCCGGCCGCGAAGATCGACATCAGCTGGTTGAGACCGGAGATCGACATCCGAGCGTTGGGAGCCCTATCGCCCGTAATGTTCTGCCAACCGGCCGAACCGCTGAGCGAGCCACGGTCACCGAGCTGCAAAGTACCGCGCAGACCAGCGTTGATGACCGAGATGTCATAGGACTGCTCGCCGCCCGAGACGGCCGCGATGCCGCCCAGCTCGGAGAATGCATCAGACTGGTGATTGACATAGGCGTAGCGGGCGAACGGAGTGATGGCGCCCTTGCCGATAACGAAGTCATAAGCGACCTCGCCGAACAGCTGGTAGGTGCTGCCCTCGGTGAGACCGTTCAGCGTCTGTGCGGGGCCCGGCACCGTTACGGCACGGTTGCTGCTGGCGCGAGTACCTGCATAGGAGCCGCCGACGCCGACAGCAAAACCCGAGCCTGGACGATAACCGGCATAGAGCGTGCCGCCGGTGCTCCTGACCCGCGAAGTACCGAGCGAACCGAACTCGATATCATTCTGCGTATGGTGGAAGGCGCCGCCAACCTTGAATGCGCCGGCGGTGAAATCCACACCGGTGATCACGCCGAACTGGTTGGTGGTAAAGCGGCTGCCAATCGCATCTGCCCCGGCCACGCCCCAAGAACCGACGCCGCGCAACCAGACAGTGGTCTCCGATTCGCCATTTTCTGTGGTGACAGCCGCGGTTTCAGCGCTGCTTGCCATCAGCCCGGCATTCAACCGGTCGAAAGCCGTCTCGCGGAGAACGCGGGTATCATCCATCGCCACCCGGCGCTGGGCCGAATGGACCTCGCCCGAAAGCTGGCTAAGCGCACCGGAAAGCGCCGGCGCCTGCAAGGTGTAGAGGCTGAGGAACGGGATTGCATTGAAGCCGCCTGCAACCGCCCGGTCGAACGCCTGCGCTACCTGAAGCGAGTTGCCGGTAAGGTTTGTACCCGTTGCATTGGCGAGTGACCCCAGCGAGAGCCGCAGAGTGAGGCTGGTTGGCGTATAGCTGAGCAGCGGATTGATCGCGGCGCCGAAGCCGGTGAGCCCGGTAACGGTACCGAACTGCCCGGTGACCGCAGAAGCCGAAAGCAGCGTGTAGCTGGTGTTCAGCGTATACAGCCCCGGTGCAACCGAGAAGGCCAGAGTACCCGCGAGCGCAGCCGGCCCGGTCGCAGTAATGCGGTCGGCCATGGTCGGCGTCACTTGGACTGCATAGGTCGACCCGGCCTGGAAGGTTACTGGCCCAGCCACGTTGAGGGTGCCAACCGCGCTATTGCCCGGAGCCACCATGCCGCCGGACTGGACGATCAAGCCGCCGACCGTGCCGGTACCCGACAGGCGGCCACCATTTGCCACGGTGACCGTGGAGGCCGCGATGGAGCCCGCAACCCGCAGATCGCCGGCGGCTACCGTGGTCGCGCCCGTGTAGGAGTTGGCCCGCGTATAGACGAGCATGCCCGAGCCGCGCTTGGTAATGCTGCCCGCGCCCGCCACGACATTATCGAGGGTGAGGGTGAAAGCCCCCGTATCGACAGTGCCAGCGCCCGTGGTGATGATGCCGTTGCTGATAACCAGGTTATTCGCGCCTGCAGCCAGAGTACCACCACCGTTGAGCGCGATGCCGCCAAGGCCGCCCGCAGTGTTGGTACCCAGCGTGACAGTGCCGGCGTTGATGCCGAGATCGCCGAAGCTGTTGTTGCCGTTCAGCACCAGGTTGCCGGCAGTCACATGGCTGATCGAGCCCGCACCCGCCAGATTGCCGTTCAAGGTGAAGACGAAGCCGTTGGAAGCGATGAGGCCGGTTGCATCGGTGATGATGCTGTTGGCGATGGTCACGTTCTTGTTCGCCGCCAGCGTCGCGCCGTTGTTGAGCGCAATGCCGCCAAGGCCAGCCGCAGTGTTGCTGCCCAGCGTGACGGTGCCGGCATTGATGCCGAGATCGCCGAAGCTGTTGTTGCCGTTCAACACCAGGTTGCCCAGCGAGACATGGCTGATCGAGCCAGCGCCAGCCAAGTTGCCATTGAGAGTGAAGACAAAGCCGTTGGAAGCGATGAGGCCGGTTGCATCGGTGATGATGCTGTTGGCGATGGTCACGTTCTTGTTCGCCGCCAGCGTCGCGCCGTTGTTGAGCGCAATGCCGCCAAGGCCAGCCGCAGTGTTGCTGCCCAGCGTAACGGTGCCGGCGTTGATGCCGAGATCGCCGAAGCTGTTGTTGCCGTTCAGCACCAGGTTGCCGAGCGAGACATGGCTGATCGAGCCCGCGCCAGCCAAGTTGCCGTTGAGCGTGAACACATTCCCGTTGGAAGCGATCAGACCCGTCGCATCGGTGATGATGCTGTTGGCAATCGTCACGTCGGTGTTCGCCGCCAGCGTCGCGCCGTTGTTGAGCGCGATGCCGCCAAGGCCAGCAGCCGTGTTGCTGCCCAGCGTCACGGTCCCGATGTTGATGCCGAGATCACCGAAGCTGTTGTCGCCATTCAACACCAGATTGCCCAGCGTGACATGGCTGATCGAGCCAGCGCCCGCCAGATTGCCATTGAGCGTGAACACATTGCCGTTGGAAGCGATCAGACCCGTCGCATCGGTGATGATGCTGTTGGCAATCGTCACGTCGGTGTTCGCCGCCAGCGTTGCGCCGTTGTTGAGCGCAATGCCGCCGGTACCGGCAGCGGTGTCGCTGCCCAGCGTCACGGTGCCGGCGTTGATGCCGAGGTCACCGAAGCTGTTGTCCCCGTTCAACACCAGGTTACCGCCGGTCACATGGCTGATCGAGCCTGCACCACCGAGGTTGCCATTGAGCGTGAAGGTGAAGCCGTTCGAGGCAATCAGGCCCGTAGCGTCGGTGATCACGCTGTTGGTGATCGTCACGTCCTTGTTGGCTGCCAGCGTGGTGCCATTGTTGATGGCAATGCCGCCGGTACCGGCAGCGGTGTCGCTGCCCAGCGTCACGGTGCCGGCGTTGATGCCGAGGTCACCGAAGCTGTTGTCCCCGTTCAGCACCAGATTGCCGCCGGTCACATGGCTGATCGAGCCTGCACCACCGAGGTTGCCATTGAGCGTGAACACAAAGCCGTTCGAGGCAATCAGGCCCGTAGCGTCGGTGATCACGCTGTTGGTGATCGTCACGTCCTTGTTGGCGGCCAGCGTGGTGCCGTTGTTGATGGCGATGCCGCCGATACCGGCCGCAGTGTCGCTGCCCAGCGTAACGGTGCCGATGTTGATGCCGAGGTTGGTGAAGCTGTTGTTGCCGTTCAGCACCAGATTGCCGGCGGTCACATGGCTGATCGAGCCCGGCCCGGCAACGTCGCCGTCGAGCGTGAAGATGAAGCCGTTCGAGGCAATCAACCCTGCGCCCAGCGTGGTGACGTTGTTGGCCACAATGACACCGCCATCCCCTGCGCCAAGCGTGGTGCCCGAGGCCATCATCAACGTACCCGTGCCCAGACCGCTGGAGTTGGTCAGCTCGATGGTGCCAGCCTGCAGATCGGTGCCGCCGGCATAGCCATTGGTGCCGCCCAGAACCAGCGTGCCATCACCCTGCTTGAGGATGTTGCCGGCGCCATCGATCGGCGTGTTGATCGTGGCGGTAATGCCGGCGCCGGTGGAGATGAAGCTCGACGCGTTGGTTACAAGCGATCCACCCTCGCTGCTTTCCAGCACATACCCATCGGTATCGAACACAAGCCCGCCAAACGCGAAAGCTGACGAGTTCACATCCACGGTACCCGCGGTGCCCTGGAAGATGCCGACACTCTCCGGCTGCCATGTGGTGTTGATCTCGCTCGGCGCGTCCCCGGTCCAATTGGTATTGGTCGTGGTCCATGCGCCAGTGCCGCCATCGATGGCGCCATTGCCGGTCTGATCAGCCCCGTCCCAATATTGGACGAAGGTGCCCGGGGCCGCGACGATCAGGTTGATCTGCTGGGCAGTCGTGTTGTTCTGCACAAACCCGGTCAGGCCGTTGGGCAGCGGGTTCACGGTCACACCATTATCGGTGAGCGTGCCGTAGCTGAACAGGTTGTAAAGGCCGAGACCGAACACCCCGCCTGCCGACTGGCTGACCGTGAGCAGGCCGTCGAGCGTAAGCGCGCCAGTGACATTGACCCGGTCGTTGAGTGGGCCGCCGATGGTGTTGGCCGCGCCCAGTTCCCACGCCAGCAGCGAGCCCGAATTCAGGTTCAGGTTGCCAATGGTGAGGGTGCCCGGCGAAGAGCCCGGCGATAGCGTGGCGTTGTTCGCAACATTGACAGTACCGGCAATTGTGCCGGAGCCGCCGAGCGTGCCGCCGTTGATCACATTGGTGATCATCGCGGCGTCACCGAAAGTGCCATCGGCAATGAAACTGCCCTGGTTCACATTCAGAGTGCCGCTGAAGCTGCTGCCGGCATTGGTGGCAGTGACGGTGCCAAGGCCGGCCTTGTTCAACTCGCCCGCGCCGGAGAAGGCGCCGCCGATGGTGAGGTCGTTGGCACCGCCCACGACAGTGCTGGTGACGCCCGCAATGTTGAAATCATTGATGATCGAAAGCGCCGCCCCGGAGTTGTTCTGCACGCTGCCAAAATCGCCAAGGGTCACGGGACCAGTACCGAGCGCAGTATCGGTGCTGATGAAGGCAGTCACGCTGGTCAGGCTGGTGCCGCCGGCATAGCTGTTGTCGCCGTTCAGCGTGATGGTGCCGAAGTTGGAGGTGGCGAGGCCGCCAGCGCCCGAAACCGGACCATCAAGGGTCAGGTTGGAGCCGGTGGTGGTGACCACGCCCGAGGTTACGTTGATCGAATAATTGCCGCCGAGCAGCTCGATGGTGGTGGTGCCGGTATCGAACACCACGTCATTGGCCAGCGCAATGTTGGCGCCGGGAGCGAGCCCGACCACGAAGGTGGTTGCATCCTGCGTGGTGAGCGTGCCGGTGCCGATAGCAGCCGCCGCGTTGATCTGCAGCGAGCCTTCGTTGAGGTTGGTACCGCCGGCGTATGAATTGTCACCGGTAAGGGTCAGCTGCGCCGGGCCGGTCTTGCTGAGCGCGCCGGCGCCGGAGATCACGCCGCTGAAGGTGGAATCGCCGTTCAGTGTCGCGATCGTGCCATCGGCCGTGAGCAACACGGTCTTGGAGGTGGGGATGGCGTTGGTCAGTGCTAGCGTACCGCCCATATCGAAGAATTCGATATTGCCATTGCCAAGTGCGCCCAGCGTCGCAGTCTGCACCGTGCCGTTGCCGATCCGCAGGTCGCCGGCAAAGCTGTTAGTGGCGTTGCCGAGCACCAAAGTGCCGGTGCCGTTCTTTGTCAGTGCGCCGATGTCAGCGATCTGGCCATTTGCGGTCAACACATTGGCATCGGTTACGTCGATCGCGCCATCGGTAATCAGGTTGATAGTGCGCGCGGTTGTAAATGTGGCGGTGCTACGAAGCTGGCCGTCAAGAAGATTAACCTGGTTGGAAGCGCTGCCAAGGTTATTGTCAGCACTGACCTGCAGCGTCGAACCAAGAATAAAAACAGGGCCACCAAATGTGTTCGCACCCGTAAGGATCAGGGTCGCATCAGGATCAAGTCCGACTGGGAAAACACCCAATTCGTTGCCAATAACAACTGAGCTGTTGCCGGAAATAACGCCATCCAGAGTGAAGGCATTATTGTTTAAGAACAAGTTGAAGAAGGTATCAATGCTGATGTCATTAGCGAGCGCCAGACTGGACGCGCCAGCAGCGAGAGCAGTATTGGCGCCAAAGGTAATCGCACCCGACCCAGCCGCCGTGTTGGTACCAACCTGAACAAGGCCACCAGTAACGGTCAAGCCGCTCACGCCGCTGTTGTCCCCGTCCAGCACCAGCCGGCCATCGCCGGTCTTGCTCAGGCCGTTTGCTGCGATGAGGTTATTGCTGATCGAAGCAGTGTCGTCTGCAACATTAATCGGGCCGGCGCCCGGGCCGGTGAAGGTCAGGGCGTCGCCCGTCAGTGCATAGCCATCGACCTGGAAATCGAGCCCGACCACATCCTTGGGGCCGACAACGGCCACATCGCCGCCGATTGTCTGGAACACCGCGCTGGACGAGGCCCAGGGTAGGTTGGTGGTGCCGCCCACGTTCGTCCAGTTGAAGCTGCCATCATCCCAGGTGCCGCCGCCGCCATCGACAACGCTGTTGCCAGCGGGGCCGGCGCCATCCCAATATTGCACGGTGCCGGCAAAGGCGATGGTCAGATCGACCGTGTTCGCGGTGCTGGTCAGGAGGAAGGCGAGGTCCGGGTTCGCCGATACGACATCGACGCCGTTATCGGTCAGCGCGCCGCCATAGGTGAACAGCGTATAATCGCCGAAAGCAAAGCCCGGCAGCGGAATGATGTTGAAAGTACCGTCGATGGTGAGATTGGTGGTGACGTCGATGAGATCATTAACGCCCATGCCGACCACGCCGGGGGTCTGCAGTTCGAAATTCGTCGTTGTCGTGGGGTTCAGCACCAGGCTGCCGAATGTCATGGTACCCGGCGAATCGCCGGGGTTGAGCACTGCGCCATCCGCCACGACAACCGCGCCGGTGGTGGAGCCCGAGCCGGAAAGGATCGCACCGCTGCTGACGCTTACATCGCTTATGATGGTGCCATCGAGTTGCAGCGTGCCGGCGTCGATGATCGTCGGGCCGGTGTAGATGCTGTCGCCAGACAGGATGAGCGTACCGGCACCCTGCTTGTTCACGCCGCCGGCATCGCCCAGCCGGTCGCGGAGTTCGCCGGTCAGCTCAACGGTAAAGCCATTGGTGTTGTACTCGGTTGTGCGCCGCGATTCGAAGGTGTTGTCGAGCGTGTAGGCACCATAGAAATTCACTGCGCCCGAAGTGTCGCTGAGCCGGATAAGGCCGCCACCGCCGAGACCGCCAGCGGAACCGACGCCGAGGTCGCCATTCACCAGACGCAGGCCGTCAACAAGGTTGTTCGCGCCGTTGAACCGGACTTCGCCGCCCGCGCTGTTGAGCTCCACAAGCGCAGTCGCGGTGATGTTGCCGTTCATGTTCAGCGTGTTGCCAACGCCCGGCCCGGCCAGCTCAAGGAACTGGTTGGCGGTGATGTTGTTGCTGAGGGTGATAGTCTGGTCACCACGAACGCCAAGGCTGCCGCCCACATTCTCCACCAGGATCGTACCGCTGCCCAACGATTCGCTGGCACCAACCCGCACACGACCGTTGTTGAGCCGGAGCCCGCCGGTGAAATTATTTCCGCTATTGCTGATATCGACTTCGCCGGCGCCGTTCTTGATCAGCGTGCCGGTGCCCGAAATCAGTCCGGTGTAATTCACCAGATTCGGCGTGTTCAGCCGCAGATTCTCGTTCAGGAGGATCGCATTGCTGATCTGATCAGCCAGATTGTTGGTCGTAAGCACCGTGTTGGCACCGGCCACGGTGAGCTGGCCCGTGCCGAGCGACCCGTCCGGGCCGACACGCAGGGTGCCGCTGTTCAAGGTGACGCCGCCGGTAAATGTGCTGCCGGCATTGTTGAGGGTCTGGGTGCCGGTGTTGTTCATGACCAGCGAGATGGCGCCAGCGTTCTCGGTGATGAGGCCATTGTGAACATAATCGTCAGCGCCGCCGATGATCAGCGACACCGGGCCGGCAGCACTGTTGGTGATGACGCCGTTCAAGGTGCCGGTCAGCCCGTTCACCGTCTGGTTGAAGCCATTCAGATCGACCGCGCCGGTGTTGCCGACGTTCAGCGTGGAATTGGCGGACAGCGCGCTGACAACGCCCATCTGCAGCAGCCCGTTGGTGACCGAGGTGAGCCCGCTATGGGTGCTGTTCGCCGAGAGGATGACGGTGCGGACACCAACCTTGGTCAGGGTGATGACGCCGAGCGAATCGTCCAGGGGGATATTCAGGTTCAGGATGGGATTGGCGACATTAGGGGCAAGTTGCAGCTGGCCGTTGCTGATCGATGTGAAGCCGGCAAAATCGGACGGCTGGACGATGGAGAGAGGCCCGGCGCCTAGATCAAGAGCCTGTGCCGATACAGCTGCAGGCACCAGAGCCGTTCCGGCTAGGAACAGGCCGCCAAGCGAAAGACCAATCACCCGGCGTACGAAGGAAGATGAACCGACGCGATCCGCGTTGGTACGGGCGCCCAAACCAGCCAACGAGGCCGATGCTGCCGAACGAGCGACGAGCGGATTGGTCTGTGTCATATATTCCCCCTGAAAACCTTGAACCGGTAATGCCGCGTTCAGTAACGCGCTGCTTCTAGCCAAATGCACACGAAAATCAAGTCTCACGAATGGATTAGCGTCCGCTTGGTCTGCTCACCATCAGCACATTACATTGTTTTACGACAGGCACGCCGAAGGGTTGCAAAAGGATGCATCCGAAACGGCTAATCGGCCTCAACGAGAGGCGTAGGGGTTCTTGCCGCCGCGGAAGTCCAGCCGGATGGGAATGCCCTCGAAATCGAGGTCATCTCGCAGGCTGTTGACGAGAAACCGGCCATAGCTGGCCGGCAGCAGATCGGTCCGGTTGCCGAAAATGAGAAAGCTGGGCGGCCGGTTCGCCACCTGGGTGGCATAGCGCAGCTTTATCCGCACCCCGCCCGGCGCCGGCGGCGGGTTGCGATCGAGCGCGGTTTCAAACCAGCGGTTGAGCTGGCCGGTGGAAACCCTGCGCGACCAGCGGTCGCGCGTCTCGCCGGCGATTTTCATCAACAAGTCCAGCCCTTTGCCGATCGCCCCCGAAATCGCCACCAGCGGGACACCGCGCACCTGCGAAAGCCCGTCATCCAGCGCTTTTCGCACCCCTTGAAAGAGCGCGCTCTGCCCCTCGGCCACATCCCATTTGTTGAGCGCGATGATGAGCGCCCGGCCTTCGGAAAGCACCAGATCGGCAATCCGCAGGTCCTGCGCCTCCAGCCCCAGCGTGGCATCGAGCAGCAGCACGACCACCTCGGCCAGATCAATTGCCAGTCGCGTATCGGCGGCGGCGGCCTTTTCGATGGGATCCTGCACCCGGGCGCGCTTCCGCAGGCCGGCAGTATCCACCAGCCGGACTTTGCTGCCACCATATTCCCAGTCCACCGCGATGGAATCGCGGGTGATGCCGGCCTCCGGGCCAACGACCAGCCGGTCCTCCCCCAGAAGCGTGTTGATGAGCGTGGACTTGCCGGCATTTGGCCGGCCCACGATTGCCAGCTTCAAAGGGCCGGGCGGCGGCTCGGGGGCCTGTGCATCCTCACCGTCCGCCACTGTTTCCGTATCCGCCACCGGCACTGGCGCCGGCCCGTCCGGCTCCAGATAGGGCAGCAGCGCCTCGAAAAGGTCTGCCATCCCCTCGCCATGCTCGGCCGAAATCGGTACCGGCGCGCCAAAGCCAAGGGCATGGCCCTCTGCCAGCCCGGCGGCCGATGCCCTGCCTTCTGATTTGTTGCCAATCAGGATGAGCGGTGTGCCGCGCTTGCGGAGCCAGGCGGCGAAATGCTTGTCGAGCGGCGTAACCCCGGCACGGGCATCATAAACCAGAAGCGCCACATCGGCACCGGCCACCGCGGCATCGGTCTGCGCTCGCATCCGGCCCGAAAGGCTTGCCGCATCCGCATCTTCAAAGCCCGCAGTATCGACTGCGATAAAGGCAAGGTCGTGCAGGCTGGCAGCGCCCTCGCGCCGGTCCCGGGTCACGCCCGGCGTATCATCCACAATTGCCAGCTTGCGGCCGACCAGCCGGTTGAACAGCGTGGACTTGCCCACATTGGGCCGACCGACGATGGCAACCCGGCGCGCCTCTCCCGGCAGCTGCTGGGGCTGGCGCGGGCGCCGGGCCATAGCTAGCGCGCCCTTGCGGCGAACAGCGCCACTAGCGCCAGGCCGTCAGCCGGCCATCATCGGTCAGCAGATAGGCCATGCCGCCAGCCAGAACCGGCGGCAGATAGGCAGGGGCACCAAGCTTGGCTTGCGCAATGATTTTTCCGTCATAAGGGTTCACGCTCACCAGCCGCTTGTCGGAGCTTGCCAGCAGCAGCTTTTCCGAGCCCAGCACCGGCCCCGCCCATATGATCGGATTGGTCTTCTTCTTCTGGTTCTTCCAGCGTTGCAGCTCGGTCACCCAGCGCACCTTGCCCTCGTTGCGCGTTACGCAAAGCAGCTCGCCTTCCAGCGTGACCATATAGATGAACTCGCCGGCCAGCCACGGCGTCGAGACACCTGCGAAATTGCGCTCCCACACCCGCTGTCCGGTGGCCAGTTCGAGCGCCGCCATGCGGCCACCATGGCCCACCGCGAACACCCGGCCACGGTCGATGACCGGCGAGGCATCAATGTCCGAAAGTGCCGCCATCGCGGTTGCACGGCCGGTACGCGAAAGGGCATCCGACCAGACGGTGCGGCCGTTCTCGGTCCGCAGCGCGGTCAATTCGCCGGAAGAAAAGCCGACCACCACCGTATCCTGCGCCACCGCCGGCGCGCCGGTACCGAGCAGCCCGGCCACTTCCACCGTGCCGGTCACACTCCACAGAATATCGCCGGTTTCAGCTGAAAGTGCGAACAGCTGATTGTCCTGGGTCATGGTGAACACCCGGTTGCCGGCCACGCTGGGAGCACCGCGGAGCGGTGCAGGCACCGTCTGCCGCCACAGCTCCACCCCCTGGCGGGCGTCATAGGCAACCATTATCCCAAAGCCGGTGGCTGCAAACACCCGGCCATTCAGCACGCTCACCCCGCCCCCAAAGGCTATGCCCTGGGCCTGGCCCTTCAGCGTAACCTTGGCCGACCAGGCTAGCGCGCCGGTGGCCGCATCAAACGCGCGTACCTCGCCCAGCGTGTCCATGGTGAACACCCGGCCGCCTTCGATCACCGGCGCCGCGTTCAACCGCCTTGTAGACGAGCTGCCAGCCCCGACCGAGGCCGACCACGCCTGCTTGAGCTCGCCGGACCAGACCAGATGGCCATCGAGCTTGGAAGCGGAGCCGCCGGGCTGGCCCCAATCGGCGTTGACCTGCTCAAGCGGCAGCACCACGGCGATGTTGGCCAGCTCGGGCTCGGCCTCGGCCTTGGATTCATAGGTAAGCACCGGGATCCGCTCGCCCACGGTGATCGGCCGCTTGTTGCCGCCCTTGAATATGTTGCAACCGGGCAGCGCCAGGGCAAATACCGCCAGCAGCAACAGGGATGCCCGACCGGTTGCGCTGCGCATCAATTCGCCCCTTCAGGTGCAGGCGTTGGGGCTGGTGCAGGTGCAGCTTGCGGCCCCGCCGGTTCGTCTGCGGCCGCAATGCCCAGCGTCTGCTCGTCCACACCCAGCGAAATTGCCAGCTGGGCGGCCCGGTTGCGCAGGCTGGGTGCCTGCCCGGCGTCCTTCACCAGCGCGATCAGGATCGGCTTGGCGGCATCGGGCTGGCCGGCCTTCATATGCGCCAGCACCGCAATCTCGCCCGCCGGGCCAAACCAGGCATTGCCGGGCACCGCCAGCGGCTGCAGGCGCTTCAATACCTCGGCCGGGGGCAGCGCATCGAAGCGCAGCCGCATCAGCCGCACCAGCGCCGCATCGCGCAGCAGCGGGTCGAGCGCGCTGTCACCGGCCAGCGCCTCAAGCGTGGCGGCGGCCTTGTCGTCATCGCCGCCGGCCAGTGCATCATTCACTGCCAGAAAGCGCGCGAGCGCCGGGTAGCTGCCGGGCGCAGTCGCCAGCTCGGCTATCCCGGGCCGGGCGGCGGCATTGTCGCCCACCGCCATCTTGTCGATTGCCGCGACCAGCGTTTCCCCGGCCACACCGGCCTTTTTGCTCTGCTGGTCCTGCCACCAGAGCCAGCCAGCAAGGCCGGCCAGCAACAGCACCACCGCAGCTACCAGCAGCGCGCCCCAGCGCTTCCAAAGTGCGCCGATGCGGGCGCGCCGAACTTCCTCGTCCACTTCGCGCAGGAAGGGATCGTCCGCAGGGGTCGGGCTTGTGCTGGGCAGGGTGCTGGGCGGCTGTGCCAAGGGTCGTTCGCTCCGAAGTCGGGCCGCAAGGCCGGTAGACCAGTGCGCAGAAGGCGGCTGAATGCCCGATGACGCCTCAGGAATAAAGCTGTTTCTCAGTGGGGAACTGGCGCCGGCGCACCGCATCGGCATAACGGGCGGCAGCGGCATCGATCCGCTCGGCAAGGCTGTCGAACCGCTCCACGAAGCGCGGAACCCGCTCGAACATGCCCAGCATGTCATCGACCACCAGCACCTGCCCGTCACATTCGGCCGAAGCGCCGATGCCGATGGTGGGGCACGATACGGCCTGGTTTATCCGCCGCGCCAGCTGCTCCACCACGCCTTCCACCACCAGCGCAAAGGCGCCAGCTGCTGCCACGGCGCGGGCATCTTCCAAAATCCGATCGGCCTCCGCCTCGCTGCGGCCACGGGCGCCGTAGCCGCCAAGCATGTTCACAGCCTGGGGCGTGAGGCCGACATGCGCCATAACCGGCACGCCGCGCGCCGCCAGAAAGGCGATGGTGGGGGCCATCGCCACACCGCCCTCCAGCTTCACCGCCGCTGCGCCGGTTTCCTTCAACACCCGGGCGGCGGTTGCAAACGCCTGCTCCGGCGATTCTTCATAGCTGCCGAACGGCAGGTCTATCACCACTACGCTGCGGTAGCTGCCGCGCACCACGGCAGCGCCGTGCGCGATCATCATGTCGAGCGTCACCTTCACCGTGGTGTCCAGCCCATAGATCACCTGCCCCAGCGAATCGCCCACCAGCAGCAGGTCGCAATGCTTGTCGAGCAACTGCGCCATGCGCGCGGTATAAGCTGTCAGCATCACGATCGGCTCCCCACCCTTGCGCTTGGCAATGGCGGGCACGGTAAGCCGGCGCACCGGCTCCGGCAGCGGGTGCGCACGCGAAGTGCTGGTATCGAGGGTGAAAGTGGTCGACATGGGCCGCTGCTCTACGCCTTCGCGCACGCCGCCGCCAGCCCGTGCCTGCGCCAGACCGGTTTGCCGACCGGGCCAATGCGGGATAGAGAGCGGCGATGCAGCAGGAGACCTTCGCGCTTGCCATGACCTGCCCGCCCGCCCACCAGTTCCACAGTATCAAGGCAGGGCCGTGCCATGCCCGCTAACGGCAGCCAGGGGTTTGGTCTTCCGGCCTGGCTGGGGCGCCCGGTGCGGCCCGAGGATCTGCGCCACGACGGCAACATCTTCAACCTGATGCGCCTGATATTGGCATCGGCGGTCATCTTCAGCCACGGCTATGCGCTGGCCGGCGACAAGGCGATGGACCCCAGCTACCAGTGGCTGCCCTTCACCATCAGCCGGCTGGCGGTGCTGCTGTTCTTCACGCTGAGCGGCTTTCTGGTCACGCCGGGGCTCATGAAGCGCGGGCCTAAATCTTTTGCCACCGCACGCGCGCTGCGGCTGGTGCCGGGGCTGTGGGTCATGCTCATCGTCACCAGTGCGCTGGTGCTCTGGCTGTTCACCAGCGTGCCGGCGCTGGAAAACCGGGGCTTGTGGAACTATCTGGGCCGCAACCTGATGCTCTATAGCGGCGGCTATTCCATAAGCGGCGCCTTTGCCGGCCAGCCGCTGCCCGATGTGGTCAACGGCTCGCTCTGGACCATCGCGCGCGAGGTGCAATGCTATGCGCTGCTGGCGCTCGCCGCTGCCATCGGCGCGCTGGCAGACCGGCGGGTGATGCTGCTGCTCTGGGTGGGCGGCATCATCCTCCACATGGCGCTGCCGTTCGATCTGGTGCCGCTTTTTGAGGAGCTGCGCTGGCTTGCGATATCCTTCTTTGCCGGCGTGCTGCTCTATCTGTGGCACGAGCGCATCCTGCTTTCGCTGCCGCTGCTGGTCGCGTTGGCAGCGCTTTCAACGCTTGCGGATGCCGGGCCATGGCGGCAGATCGCGGTCGCGCTGGCGGCAGCCTATGGGCTTATCACGCTCGGCATGCTGGCGCCGGCGGGCCTCAAGCGGTTCAGCGGCCGCATGCCCGATTACAGCTACGGCATGTATATCTATGCCTTCCCCGCCCAGCAGGCGGCGGTGGCCCTGGGGCTTGGGATAACGCCTGAAACCAACATGCTGGCGGGCTTCCTGCTGGCGCTGCCGTTCGCGGTCGGCTCGTGGCATTTCGTGGAGAAGCCGGCACTCGCCCGCAAACCCGGCGCCCGCTCGCTCACCGCCCAACCCCGCTCGGCCTGAACGGGCATTCAGCCTCCCAGCGCCTTCGTCCAGTCCTCGGCCTTGAAGCCGATCAGCGCAACCGCCGCCCCGTCGGCGCGGGTGCCGGCCACCACCGGGCGCTTGATCATCGCGGGGTGCGCCCGCATCAGCGCGGTGGCGCCGGCGGCATTTATGCCGCTGCGCTCGGCTTCGGGCAGCTTGCGGAAGCTGGTGCCGGCGCGGTTGAGCACCGTCTCCCAGCCCCAGCGCGCAACCCATTCCTCAAGCGCTTCCGGCACGCCCTGTTTGCGGTAATCATGAAACGCCGCCTCGATCCCGGCATCGGCCAGCCAGGCCCGTGCCTTTTTCACCGTGTCGCAATTGGGAATGCCGTAAAGGGTCAGCATGGGCATCTTCTCCTGCAAGCCGCCGCAACGGGCTGGCGGCCATCATAGTTGCCGGAAACGCTACAGGCTGGCAGGCAGGGTGGCATGAAAATTCTGCTGGTCACAGACTATGGCTGGCCAGCCGGCGGCGCCGAACAGATGGTCCGGCGGCTGCGCGACGGTTTTCGCGCGCTTGGCCATGATGCCCGGGTGTTCGCAACCGACATCGAGCCGGAACCGGGCCTGAACTTTGCCGATTACCGCTGCTTCGGCACGCTTTCCCCGCTGCGCACGCTGGTGCAGACCGCCAACCCTTTGGCGGCCCGGGCCCTGCGCAAGGTGCTGGACGAGTTCCGGCCCGATATCGTGCATGTGCGGATGTTTCTCACCCAGCTTTCGCCGCTGGTTCTGGCGCAGCTGCGCGGCCAGCGCGCGCTCTACCACCTCGCCTGGTACCGGGCGATCTGCCCCACCGGGCGCAAGGCGCTCCCCGATCACAGACCATGCACCCAGCCCTGGGGCCGCGCCTGCCTGCAGAACAGCTGCGTGCCGCTGCGCGACTGGCCGCTGCACATGGTGCAGCTGGCAGCAGCGCGGCGGGGCTTAAGCGTTTTCCAGCGGATCGTCGCCAACAGCGGCCATGTGCGGGGGATAATGGCACAGGCCGGCATTGCCAGCGAGGTCATCCACAACGGCGTGCCGGTGGTGGCGCCGGCCGCAGCCGAGCAGGATAGCGCGCCCACCGTGCTGTTCGCCGGGCGGCTCACCGCCGAAAAGGGCTGCCAGACGCTTGTCGAAGCCATGGCGCAGGTGCGCAGCCAGCTACCCGGCGCCCGGTTGCTGGTTGCCGGCCAAGGCCCGCTGCGTCCGGCGCTGGAGGCGCAGGCAACCGCACTGGGCGGCGGCGTGCGCTTTCTCGGCCAGCTCGATCAGCCTGCGCTGGCCGCTGCAACCCGCGCGGCCTGGCTGCAATGCGTGCCCTCGCTCTGGGACGAGCCGTTCGGCATCGCTGCCCTTGATGGGATGGCGCAGGCGCGCGCCGTTATCGCATCCGCCGCTGGCGGCCTTGCCGAAATCGTGGTGGACGGCGAGACCGGCCTTCAGGTGCCACCCGGAGACGCTGCGGCGCTGGCAGCCGCGCTGCTTGCGCTGCTCTCCGATCCTGCCGCCGCCGACAGGATGGGAAGTGCGGGACGGCAAAGGCTGGCCAGCCATTTCAGCATGGACCGCTGCACCGAGCGGTTTCTGGCATTGTACAAAGACATGCTGGCAGAACCGGCAAACTGTTAAGGCACAGCCCCGCTTCTCCGGCCCGGTGCAGGCAGGTTCAGACGTTCTCCGCCCATTGCTGCATCCGGCGCGGCGCGATCTGGGTGGCGATAGCGCCGGCGATTTCGTACATATGCGCAATTATCGAAATCGGCAGGAAGAGCGGCAGGGTTAACAGGCCATAGAGCGTGCTGCGGCCCAGAATCCGGTTGAGGCGGACCCATTTGGGCCCATCGAGCATCACCTGCCAGCCAAAGCTCAACAACGGCTCCAGCGGCCCGGTGCGCGCCATCCATGCAGACGGAAAATCAGGATCGAGCCGGCGCAACCGGTGGACTTCATGGCCAAAGCGGAATTGGAGACTAACCAGCCAGAGCCGCCACGCGAACTGATGATGGGCGCGCTGGTCGGGTGTGATCCTTATGTCCAGACCGTCATCGCTGATCCGGCGGAACAGCAATGACGGAGCCAGAATGCGGCCAAGATCGGTCCGGTACTGATAGTGGCGCCAACAGCTGGCCTTGAGTGCAACATTATGGCCGAGGAACCCGCGCGGGCGGGGCAGGCCTGTGCCCGGGTCGCGCCTGCCGAATACCCAGGCCCAGGTGATCGCCGCCGCCGAGCGCATCAGGAAGCTGGACGGGTCATGATCATGCCAATGGCCGAACAGCGTTGGCCCGGCCGAGACATCGGCCCCGGCGGCGATGGTGCGCACGATCTCGCTCACATAGCGCGGGCCCACCAGCACATCGGAATCGGTAAATGCGATGATTTCGCCCGAGGCCCGGTCGGCGCCGGCATTCTTGAAGCCATAATAAATGGCGTTCTCCAGCCCCACGAAATGCACTGCGTGAAAGCCTGAAATGCCCTCGATACGCTCCTTCCACGCCTCCGCCTGCGCGGCGCTGCCCACGATTATCGCCTCGATCCGCTCCAGCGGGTAATCCTGCGCGCGCAGCGATCCAAGCGTCGCATCCGCCGTCCCCACATCGCGGCTCTCATTATACCCCTCGATCACTACCGAAACGAGCGGCGGCAGTGCCGGGTCTGTGGCGGCGCCGGCCGCTGCAAGCGTGTCAATACTGCCCATGCGGGGAAGCTAGCCGATTTTATCGGCCATGCGAAGGCGTGAGCTGCTTGCGCCCCTCCATCCGATATGCACCCCGATCAAAAGCCGGCAAGGCGCTTCAAGCGGGTGAAAAAACGCCAGAGGGCGCAAGTCTCACAGCAAGATCGGTCGCATGCCCGGCATATTCATTACCGCCTAGAATTTCGCAGTGGCAGTCAACTTGTAGAAGCGCGGCGCTCCGGCATAGGCGGCGGCATAGCCACCGATGACTGTCTGCGCATCGAAATATTCGCGGTTGAAGCAGTTGGTGCACGAAGCAACCAGCGAATAGCGCTCATCAGAGCCAAAACGGTAGCCGATGGCAGCATTGACCAGTGCAAAGTCGCCAGTCTCGTTGGCGTTGAACGGCACCAGGGGCGCCGTGAAGCTGAGGTTGGCCGGGGTCACCAGATAGCGCCCGGTGTAGAAAAGGTCGGCGTTGAGAAGGACGGTTCCGGACTTGAGCGGCTTCTGCACGGAAAAGCCTGTCTTGCCCTGAAAGCCTGGTGCACGCTGCAACCGGCTGGCGAGGTTGGTCGGCCTCTGGCCCAGATACTCAGCCTCGATCAACCCGAAGTTCGCAAAAACATCCAGCCACGGCTTCACGCGCCATGTCAGTTCGCTTTCCAGGCCGTAGATGCGCGCATCGGCGATCTGCACGGTGAAGGCGCCGTTGATCGTCAGCGTGTTGAACAGGTTCTCGTAGTTCATGAGGAAGAACGAGGTGTTCCAGCGTACCGCGCGGTCGAACAGGCTCAACTTGCTGCCGGCTTCGTAGGATTCGACCGTTTCCGGCTCGAAGTTCACATATTGCGGCGCCTGCAGTGCACGACCGCTCCAGCCACCCGAGCGAAAGCCCTTGGTCCAGCTGGCATAGAGAAACAGGTCCTGGTTTACAGTC
>JBBQIP010000027.1:0-18147 GCA_038325045.1 Sphingomonadales bacterium | reverse complement strand
GTAGGTGGATTGCGCGATGGCAGACACCCGGTCGATCTGCGCCTGGCTCACGCCGATGGTCTCGGGCTGCACGGTGGCGGGCGTAAAGTTGCGCAGCCGCTCCCAGGTGGCAGCAAAGAACAGCTTGTCCTTGATGATCGGCCCGGTGGCCTGCACACCGAAATTGTAGGACTTGAACGGCGCATCGAAGCGCTGCCCATCGGTCACCTTGCCGCGCATCCCGTTGCCCGAATAGGTGTAAAAGCCCGTGGCCGTAAACCGGTTGCCGCCCGACAGAAGCTGCGCATTGATGGCGCCGCCCGTAAACTGCCCCTGCTGAATGTCCACGGGTGCGATTTCGACCGTCAATTCGCCGATGGCATCCAGCGGCACCGGGCCGCGCGCCGAGGCCAGCCCGCCTGCCTCCAGGCCAAACGGATCGCCAAACTGCACGCCATCGACACTGAACCGGTTGAACCGGTTGTTGGTGCCGGCAATCGAGATGGCGCCCTGCCCGTTGGTGGGGTCAAGGCTCACCAGCGGGTTGCGCACCACAAGGTTGCGGATGTCGCGGTTGACCGTCGCAATGCCCTGGATTTCGCGCTGCGTCAGCACGGTGGCCGGGCCGCTTGCGATGGTGATCGAGGAGCGCTGGCGGCTTGCGGTAACGGTGATCGCCTGGCCTTCTTCAGCCAGTGCCACTGTCACGCGCGCTGGCGCGCCGGCGCTAAGCCCATCGATCAACTGGCTGGCGGGCTCGAAGCCACCCGCAGTCACTTCAAGCTGATAGGGCCCACCCAGGCGCAGGCCGGTGGCATTGAAACCGCCGCCTGCATCGGTTGTCTGGCTCACCGTGGTGCCCGACGGCGTGTGGACGATGGTGACGCTGGCATTGGCCACCGGTGCGCCGGTGGCCGACACCACGGTGCCACGCAGACTGGCACTGGTCTCCTGCGCATGTACCGCAATCGGAGCGATCAGCGCGGCAACTGCCACTCCGAGGTAAAGATGACGCATGGGACAACTCCTGAAATGTGACAACCGCAACCAAAGCAATCCGCTGCTCATGACGCCGAATTGCGACATTTTTGTTACAGTATTTGGCACTGCAGATGATATCAGACCGCACAGATGCGTTTCGCCCGCTTCTGTTGCTGCGATGCAACACAAGCCAGCGGCTGCGCCGATACAAACCTGAATATGGTGGGCGGTGACGGTCTCGAACCGCCGACCCTCTCCGTGTAAAGGAGATGCTCTACCAACTGAGCTAACCGCCCGACGCCCTCTCTTAGCCGGGCTGCGCATTGCCCTGCAACCGGGGCACCGCTATTCATGGGAAATAGGTTTGCCGCACCGGAGATTGAGATGATCGACCGCCTGTTCCTCCAGCACCCGCGCACAGTGGGAGAGGGCTATTTCGAGCATATGGGCGCGTCGCTCGGTGTCGCCAGTCGACTGCTCGCGGCCAGCCTGAAATGCGTGGTCCATGCCGTGGTGCCGGCCTGGTGCAAGACCGGCGGCTCCGATGCCATCGTCAAGCTGCACAGCGAGATTTCGCCGCGCCGGTACGACCAGCCGACCTTCTGATCGGCAGATGAGCTTTCACCCCGGCCGCCTCGCCCGAATCGAGGAGCATCTGCAGCGCAAATACCTGGCCACCGGCCGGCTGCCCGGCGCAGTGGCCATGATCGCCCGGCACGGCGAGATCGATTATCGCTGCACGCTCGGCTGGGCGGATGTGGAATGCCAGCTGCCGCTGAAGGAAGACAGCATCTTCCGCATCTATTCGATGACCAAACCTGTCGCCAGCGTGGCGCTGATGATGCTGGTGGAGGAAGGCCGCATCGCGCTCGATGATCCCGTCACCCGCTGGATTCCGGAATGGAAGAAGCTGGGCGTGTACGTGGCCGGCACCCATGAGCTCGGCTTCCAGACCCGGCCACTGGCCCGGCCGATGCTGGTGGTGGACCTGATGCGCCACACCTCGGGCCTTACCTATGGCTTTCAGTACCGCACCAATGTGGATGCCGCCTACCGCGCGCGCGGCATTGGCGAGGCGGAAAAGTCCGGCACGCTGCAAGATATGATCGAAACCCTGGCCGGGCTGCCGCTCGAATTTTCGCCCGGCGAAGCATGGAATTATTCGGTGGCCACCGATGTGGTGGGCTGGCTGGTGCAACAGGTGAGCGGCCAGAAGTTCGAGGATTTTCTGGCAGAACGGCTGTTCGGCCCGCTGGGCATGGTCGATACCGGCTTTCACGTTCGCAAGGGCCAGGAAGCCCGGCTCGCCAACTGCTATCAGGCGGCACCCGGCGGCGGCTTCACCCTTCAGGATGATGCCCGCACATCGGCGTTTCTGGCGCCGCCCTCGTTTGTTTCAGGCGGCGGCGGGCTGGTTTCCACCGCGCATGATTATCTGCAGTTCGCGCGGATGCTGCTCTATGGCGGCACACTGGGCGGGCAGCGCTACCTCTCGCGCAAGACCGTCGATCTGATGCGCGCCAACCATCTGCCGGGCGGGCAGGATCTGCCGGCCCTGTCGCGCTCCATGTTCTCGGAAGCCAGCTATGAAGGCGTGGGCTTCGGCCTGGGCTTCGCCATAACCGGCAAATCCAGCCTCACGCTGCTTCCGGGCTCCGATGGCGACATGTCCTGGGGCGGGCTCGCCAGCACCTATTTCTGGATCGATCCGGAGGAAGACATGATCGGCCTGTTGATGACCCAGCTCATGCCCTCCTCCACCTGGCCGGTGCGGCGCGAGCTGCGCACGCTGGCCTATGCGGCGCTTGATGATTGACCGGCCTTCCGGCGCCGAAGGAGTTTCCCCATGACAGACTACACGCCCCCGCGCATCTGGAGCTGGAACAAGGAAAACGGCGGCACCTTTGCCGCAGTCAACCGCCCCATATCCGGCGCCACGCACGAGGCAGCCCTTCCGGTCGGCCGCCACCCCATCCAGCTCTGGTCGCTCGGCACGCCCAATGGCCAGAAGGTCACCATCATGCTCGAAGAGCTGCTGGCGCTGGGCCATGCCGGGGCAGAATATGATGCCTGGCTGATCAATATCAGCAAGGGCGATCAATTCGGCTCGGGCTTCGTGGGGGTGAACCCCAACAGCAAGATCCCCGCCATGGAAGACCATAGCCTCGACCCGCCACTCAAGCTGTTCGAAAGCGGCTCGATGCTTGTCTATCTCGCGGAAAAATTCGGTGTCTTTTTGCCCAGTGATATCCGCGGGCGAACCGAAACCTTGAATTGGTTGTTCTGGCAAATGGGCAGCGCGCCGTTCCTCGGCGGCGGCTTCGGCCATTTCTATGCTTATGCGCCGGTAAAGATCGAATATGCGATCGACCGCTACGCCATGGAAGTGAAACGCCAGCTGGACGTGCTGGACCGCCACCTCGCCAAAAACGAATATCTGGCCGGCGCCGAATACACGATTGCCGACATCGCCGTCTGGCCCTGGTACGGCCTTGTGGTGACCGGCGGCGCCTATGAGTCAGGCGAATTCCTGCAGGTGCACGAGTATAAGCATGCGCTCCGCTGGGCCAATCAGGTCGCCGTCCGCCCCGCCGTCCAGCGCGGCCGCATGGTCAACCGCACCTTCGGCGATCCCTCCTCCCAGCTCCACGAACGCCATGACGCATCGGATTTCGAGACTAAAACGCAGGACAAGCTGGCGAAGGAATAGGCGGAAAGGCGCTCTAATCCAGATTAGGCCGGCACAGCCGCTCTGCTTCTTCCAGGCTTACGCCGCGCCGGGTCGCATACTCTTCCAGCTGGTCGCGGCCGATGCGGGCCACGCCGAAATAATGGCTTTCCGGGTGGGCGAAATAGAAGCCTGATACGGCTGCGGTCGGCCACATCGCGAAGCTGTCGGTCAAGGTGATCCCGGCCCGCGCTTCCACATCCATCAGGTCGAACAGCACCGATTTCAGGCTGTGTTCGGGGCACGCCGGATAGCCGGGTGCGGGCCTGATGCCCTTGTAGCGTTCGCGGATAAGCTCCTCGTTCGAAAGCGTTTCGTCCGCCGCATAGCCCCATAGTTCGCGCCGTACCCGGGCGTGAAGATATTCGGCAAAGGCCTCGGCCAGCCGGTCGGCCAGCGCCTTCAGCAATATGTCCTGATAATCATCATGCTCGGACTTGAAGCGGGCCAGATGCGTGTCGATCCCCTCGCCCGCGCATACCGCAAATCCGCCCAGCCAATCGGCTTCCGCATGCACGAAATCTGCCAGGCACGAATTTGCCCGGCCTTCCCGCTTGCTTACCTGCTGGCGCAAAAACGGCAGCGTAGCGAGCGGCTTGCTGCGCGTTTCCTCATCAAACAGCAGCACATCATCGCCCTCGCGCCGGGCCGGCCATATCGCCACCACGCCGCGCGGCCGCAGCCAGTTCTCGTCCATGATCTGCGCCAGCATCCCCTGTGCATCGGCAAACAGCTCGCGGCACTGAGCGCCGACGATCTCGTCATCGAGGATCGCCGGATAATTGCCCGCCAGCTCCCAGGCGCGGAAAAACGGCGTCCAATCGATATAGGGCACCAGATCGGCAACGCTGACCTCCACCGTCTGCACCCCGGTCCATTTCGGCGCCACCACGGGATGCGCTGCAAAATCGGGCACAAAGGCATTGGCCCGCGCGGCTGCAAGGCTCTCGAGCTTCGATTGCCCGCGCCCGTGGCGTTCGCGCGCCAGCGCATGATCGGCGGCCGTGTTCGCCACAAAACTGTCGCGCAGCGTGTCGGAGACCAGCGTGCCTGCCACCCCCACTGCACGGCTGGCATCCAGCACATGCACCACCGGGCCGGTATAGGCGGGCGCAATCCGCAATGCGGTGTGCACCCGGCTGGTGGTGGCCCCACCGATGAGCAGCGGCATGGTCATGCCGGCACGCTCCATCTCCTTCGCCACGGTCACCATCTCGTCGAGCGAGGGGGTGATGAGGCCGGACAGGCCGATCATGTCTGCCTCATGGTCGTTTGCGGCCTGCAGGATGGTCTGGAACGGCACCATCACGCCCAGATCGATCACCTCGAAATTATTGCACTGGAGCACCACGCCCACGATGTTCTTGCCGATATCGTGCACATCGCCCTTCACCGTCGCCATGATGATACGGCCCTTGGAGGAAGACCCTTCGGACTTTTCCGCCTCGATATAGGGCAGCAGGTGCGCCACCGCCTTTTTCATCACACGGGCTGATTTCACCACCTGCGGCAGGAACATCTTGCCGGCGCCAAACAGGTCTCCCACCACGTTCATGCCGGCCATGAGCGGGCCTTCGATCACCTCGATCGGCCGGGCAAATAGCGTGCGCGCTTCCTCGGTATCGGCCACCACATCGGCATCCAGGCCCATCACCAGCGCATGTTCCAGCCGCTTCTGCACCGGCCAGCCCCGCCATTCGGCCGCCGCCTTCACCGCCGCCTCGCCGCCCTTGAACCGGTCGGCAATCTCCAGCAGCCGCTCGGTGGGGCTGAGGTTGGTGCCGCGCGGCACCCGGTTCATCACCACATCCTCACACGCTTCGCGCAGCTCGGGGTCTATGGTTTCGTACACATCGAGCTGGCCGGCGTTGACGATGCCCAGGTCCATGCCCGCCTGCACCGCATGGAACAGGAACACCGAATGCATGGCGCGGCGCACCGGCTCGTTGCCGCGAAACGAGAAGCTGAGGTTGGAGACGCCGCCCGAGATATGCGCGTGCGGGCAGCGGCGAACGATCTCGCGCGTCGCCTCGATGAAATCCACCCCGTAATTGTCATGCTCCTCGATTCCGGTGGCGACCGCGAAGATATTGGGATCGAAGATGATATCCTCGGGCGGAAAGCCGATGCCGGTGAGCAGCGCATAGGCGCGCTCGCAGATCGCCACCTTGCGCTCGGCGGTATCGGCCTGGCCCTTTTCATCAAACGCCATCACCACCGCAGCCGCGCCGTAGCGCAGGATGGTCCGCGCCTGCGCCAGAAACGGCGCCTCGCCTTCCTTCAGGCTGATCGAGTTGACGATGCCCTTGCCGGCAAGGCACTTCAGCCCGGCCTCGATAATCGACCATTTGGAGCTGTCCACCATCACCGGAATACGGGCGATATCGGGCTCGGCGGCAATCAGCTTCAGGAAGGTGACCATGGCGGCTTCGGAATCGAGCAGCCCCTCGTCCATGTTCACATCGAGCACCTGGGCGCCGTTTTCCACCTGCTCGCGCGCCACTTCCACGGCGGTCGCAAAATCGCCGGCCATGATCAGCTTCTTGAACCGCGCCGAGCCGGTGACATTGGTACGCTCGCCAATGTTGATGAAGCGCCGCACCGGCAACGTATCCGGGGCAGTGCTCATGCGGCAAAACTCGCGGCTTCAAGGCCGGATAGCCGCAGCAGCGGCGGCGGGGCCGGGATTATGCGCGGGCCATGCGAGGCAACCGCCTTCGCCATGGCGGCGATATGCGCCGGCGTGGTGCCGCAGCAGCCGCCGATGATGTTGATCAGCCCCTCGGCCGCCCAGCCATCGATCAGCGCGGCAGTGGTTGCCGGCAGCTCATCATAAGCGCCGAGTTCGTTCGGCAGCCCGGCATTTGGATAGACCATCACCAGCGTATCGGCCGCGGCTGCAATCGCCTGCACATGCGGGCGAAGCTCGGTGGCACCGAACGAGCAGTTGAGGCCTACCGAAAGCGGCTTCACATGCCGAACCGAATGCCAGAACGCCTCCACGGTCTGCCCGGAAAGGTTGCGCCCGGACAGGTCGGTCAGGGTCATCGACAGCATCACCGGCACCTCGATGCCCCGCGCCTCGCCAACCTCGGCGGCGGCAAAGGCAGCGGCCTTGGCGTTCAACGTATCGAACACGGTTTCGATGAGGATGATATCGACACCGCCATCGAGCAGCGCCTCGATCTGTTCGCGGTAAACCGCCTTCACCCCGTCGAAATCCACTTCGCGAAAGCCCGGATCTTCCACCCTTGGGCTGAGCGAGAGGGTCTTGTTGGTCGGCCCCAGGCTGCCGGCGACAAAACGCTGCCGGCCATCGGCAGCGCAAGCTTCATCGGCAACGCGGCGGATGATTCCTGCTGCAGCAAGGTTGATCTCGCGCACCAGGTGTTCGGCCCCGTAATCGGCCATGCTGATGCGGTTGGCGTTGAAGCTGTTGGTGGCGAGGATATCGGCACCCGCCGCCACATAAGCGCGCGCGATGCCGGCAATATCGTCCGGCCGGGTCAGGTTCAGAAGGTCGTTGTTGCCCTTCTGGTCTAGCGCCAGTTCGAGCGAGCCCCGGTAATCGGCCTCCTCCAGCCCCAGCGCCTGTATGGCGGTGCCGTAAGGTCCGTCCTTTACCAGAACTCGGGTGGAAGCGGCGGCGCGCAGCGCCTGGGAAATGGTCATTCGGCAGCCTTTGGGAGGGCGATTTGCGGCTGGCGAAGCCCGAGCATATGGCAAATGGCGTAGGAAAGCTCAGCACGGTTGAGCGTGTAGAAATGGAAGTGGCGCACGCCGCCGGCATAGAGCCGCCGGCACAGCTCGGCCGCCACGGTAGCGGCCACAAGCTGGCGCGCGGCCGGCTTGTCGTCCAGCCCTTCGAACAGCCGCGCCATCCAGCCCGGCACGGCAGTGCCGCAGGGCGCCGCCATCCGCTGCAGATTGGCAAAATTGGTCACCGGCAAAATACCCGGCACAAGCTCGGCCTTCACCCCGGCCGCAGCCGCCGAATCTCGAAACCGCAGGAATGTTTCGGGCTCGAAAAAGAACTGGCTGATCGCCCGGCTGGCGCCGGCATCGATCTTGGCTTTGAGCGCATCCATATCGGCGGCTGCACTGGCAGCTTCGGGGTGCACTTCGGGGTAGGCGCCCACAGACACTTCGAAATCCGCCACCCGCTTCAACCCTGCCACCAGCTCGCTTGCATTGGCATAGCCATCGGGCCGGGCCTCGAACCGGCCACCGGAAGGGGCAGGCGGATCGCCGCGCAGCGCCACGATGTGGCGCACGCCGGCTGCCCAATAGGCCCGGGCCACTTCGGCAATCTCGTCGCGGCTGGCATCGACGCAGGTGAGATGCGCCGCCGCCGGCACGCCCGCCTCGGCCGCGATTCGCGCCACGGTATTGTGCGTGCGCTCACGGGTCGTGCCGCCAGCGCCGTAGGTGACCGAGACAAAGCGCGGGGCCAGGGGCTTCAGCGTCTCAAAGCTCTCCCACAGCACTGTCTCCATGGCAGGCGTCTTGGGCGGAAAAAACTCGAAGCTCACCGAGATATCCCCCGGCAGATCGCCGAGCAGCGGCGCTGCTGTTTGCTGGCTCATGCAGCCCTCCTCGTAAAACTCGCCCGGCTACTTGGGCCGTTACCACTCGTACCAAGCCAGATGGTGACCGCCAGCCCGGCTTCCGACGGCAGATGCGCCGCCACGCCGCCCGCCAGACCGGAATCGGCCATCCAGCCGGAAACCTGGGCATCGGTGAAGCCCAGCCGCAGGTGTCGGCGCTGGCTGCGCAGCTCCTCCCGCTCATGGGCGGCCAGATCGACAACCAGCAGGCGACCGCCCGGCCGCAGCACCCGCGCCGCCTCCGCAATGGCCGCGGCCGGATCATCGGCAAAATGCAGGACCTGGTGCAGGATCACGGTATCGGCGCTGCCATCCTCGCGCGGCAATGCATACATGTCGCCATGCCGCACCTGCGCGTGTGGCAGGCCCGCAGCCTCGATCCGCCCGCGCGCCAGACGAAGCATCTCGGGGGAACGGTCGATGCCGGTGGCGGAGCCGGCGGCTGGGCCAAGCAGCTCTATCATGCGACCGGTGCCGGTGCCGATATCCACGAAATCCCCCAGCGGCTGACCGCCAAGCGCCGCCAGAATTGCAGCTTCCACATCGGTATCGCGGCTGGCCAGCGAGCGTTCCTGGTCCCAGCTCTCCGCATGGGCCGCAAACCAGGCATCGGCAGCAGCCGCCCGCTCGGCGCGTACCATCGCCAGCCGGGCTGCGTCCTCCGCGCCGGGCTCGGCGGCTCCTGCTGCCGCCCCTATCGCCGCCAGCCAGGGCGCTGCGAGTGCCGCCTGCCGTACAAACACCCAGGCGCCTTCGCGGGCGCGCTCCACCAGCCCGGCCTCGGCAAGGATGCGCAGGTGGCGGGATACGCGCGGCTGGCTCTGGCCGAGCAACTGGGCAAGCTCACCCACCGAAAGTTCCATCCGCCCGACAAGCAGCAGGATGCGCAGCCGGCTGGGGTCGGCGAGGGCACGAAATACTGTTAGCAGGGGCTCCAGCGGCGCTGTCATGAAAGCGGACATAAAGATATCTTTATATGTGTCAAGCAAGGATGCCGGGTTTTGCCGCCTTGCCGCCGGTCGCCAGCTGTGCGAGGCAAAGCTAATGTGTTCAAATGGTTTGTCGCGCCGGCCCGCTCCGGCCGGGCTGGCAAGTGTTGCCGCCCTGTTATGCTTGGCAGGATGCGCGACCGATCAGAGCCTCAGCCTCGAGCGTGCGCAGCAGGACCCCTGGGAGGCAAGCAACCGAAAGGTCTATGAATTCAACAAGAAGCTGGACAAATGGGTGGTGCGGCCGGTTACGCAGGTTTATCGCACCGCAGTGCCCAAGGCGGGTCGAACCGCCCTCAACAACATGTACAATAACTATGGCGAGCCGCGCAACATTCTGAACTACCTGCTGCAGGGCAAAGTGAAGATGGCGTTCCAGTCGCTCGACCGGCTGCTGCTCAACACCACCCTGGGGGTCGGCGGCACCACCGAAGTGGGCGCCGATGTGGGCCTGCCCCGGCGCCCGACCGATTTTGGCCAGACGTTTTCGCAATGGGGCATCAAGGCCGGGCCTTATGTGATGCTGCCGTTCTTCGGCCCGTCCACGCTGCGCGATGGTATCGGCACGCCATTTGACTTTGTGATCGACCCGGCAGACTTTGCCCGCAATGCACTGTTGAGCCCGAGCTGGTATTGGCGGGGCGGGCAAATTACCGGCCGCGTGCTAACCGTACGCGCACAGCTGATCGACAGCGGAGCCGAGGGTCTGCTGGCTTCCAGCCTTGATGAATATACGCTGCTCAAATCAGCCTTTCTGCAGCGCCGCCGCGCCGAGCTTTATTACGGCAACCCCCCGCCCACGGCCGAAGAGCTTGAGGAGTATCGGCTGGAAGAGCAAGGGAATGAGGCCGATCAGCCGCCGGTTCAGCCCGCCTCTTCCAACCCGGTTGCAGCTGCGGCGAGCGGTGCGAGCGGCGCCGCTGCCCCGAACGCCGGCTCCAACTGAAGCTCTACCGGACCCAGCGCAAAGCCGGCAGCCCGCACCAGCGCCGGGGTATCCCGGTCAAGGTGACAGCCAACCCCGATAACCCGCTGGATCGGCGTCAAGCGCCGCTGCCAGCGAGCAATACCGGCATCGGGGCTGAGCACATGCTCCAGAAAATGCAGCCGCCCGCCCAGCCGGAGCACACGGCGCACCTCCGCCAGCACGGCGGCAGGGTCCTCCACGCTGCAGAGCGTTAGGCAAATCACCACCGCATCGAAGCTGGCATCGGCAAACGGCAGCGCCTCGCCGCCGCCACTTACCGCGCGTACGGGAATGGGGCTGGCCGCGATCCGCCCCGCCGCCCGGGCGCTCATCCCCGCCGATGGTTCGATAACCGTCAGGCTGCGGACCAGAAGCGGGTCATAATGCGGCAGCGTTGCCCCGGTACCGAAGCCGATTTCCAGCACATCGCCCGCAGCCGCTGCCACCAGCGCCCGGCGCCGCGCCTCGATGGCGGGGTGGCCCAGCGCCCGGTCCAGAAGCCAGGGAAAGATCGTCTCGCTGTACAGGCCCATAGCTTCCCCGCCGCACCGTTATCCCGTATCGCACAAGCCATGCGCCGATACACCCCCGCCCCCTCACCTGCTCTCGCATCGGCTTTGGCGGCTTTGCTGCTGGCCGGCTGTTCGGCAAAAAGCAGCGATGCGCCGTCCAGCGACGCCCAGTCCCAGATCATGGCCAAGGCCGATGCCGATGTGGCCGCCGCCAGTGCGGAAGCGAACACAGGCACCGCGCAAGGCCAGCCCAGCCGCTGAAACAGACCACAGGAAAAAGGGGCCGCAGCTTTCGCCACGGCCCCTGTTTTCAGTCAGGTAGAGAAGCCTGGGTTTAGAAGTCCATGCCGCCCATGCCGCCCATGCCGCCGCCGGGCATGCCGCCGCCGCCCTTGTCATCGGCGGGCAGATCGGTAATCGCCGCTTCGGTGGTGATCAGCAGCGAAGCAACCGACGCAGCATCCTGCAGAGCGGTGCGAACCACCTTGGTGGGGTCGATCACGCCGGCCGCAACCAGGTTTTCGTACACATCGGTCTGCGCGTTGAAGCCGATCTTGTCGTCCTTGCCGTCGAGCAGCTTGCCCGAGACAACCGCACCATCATGGCCGGCATTGGCGGCAATCTGGCGAACCGGAGCGAACAGCGCCTTGCGAACGATATCGACACCGCGGGTCTGGTCGTCGTTGGCACCCTTCAGGCCTTCGAGCGCCTTGGTAGCGTACAGAAGGGCCGTACCACCGCCGGGAACAATGCCTTCTTCCACGGCTGCGCGGGTGGCGTGCAGGGCATCGTCAACCCGGTCCTTGCGCTCCTTGACTTCCACCTCGGTCGAACCACCGACCTTGATGACCGCAACACCGCCGGCGAGCTTGGCCAGACGCTCCTGCAGCTTTTCCTTGTCATAGTCGGACGTGGTGATCTCGATCTGCGCGCGGATCTGCTCGATCCGGCCCTTGATCGCTTCGCCTTCGCCGGCGCCGTCGACAATGGTGGTGTTGTCCTTGTCGATGGTCACGCGCTTGGCCTGGCCGAGCATCGGCAGGGTCACGTTCTCCAGCTTGATGCCGAGGTCTTCGGAAATCATCTCGCCCTTGGTCAGCACCGCAATGTCTTCCAGCATGGCCTTGCGGCGATCACCGAAGCCCGGCGCCTTCACGGCTGCAACCTTCAGGCCGCCGCGCAGCTTGTTGACCACCAGCGTGGCAAGCGCCTCGCCTTCCACATCTTCAGCGATAATGAGCAGCGGCCGGCCGGACTGGACGACAGCTTCGAGAACCGGCAGCAACGCCTGCAGATTGCTCAGCTTCTTCTCGTGGATGAGGATGTAGGGGTTATCGAGTTCCACCTGCATCTTCTCGGGGTTGGTGATGAAATAGGGGCTGAGATAGCCACGGTCGAACTGCATGCCCTCGACCACATCGAGCTCGGACTCCATGCCCTTGGCTTCCTCGACGGTGATCACGCCTTCCTTGCCGACCTTGTCCATGGCCTTGGCAATCATCTCGCCAATCTCGGTTTCGCCATTGGCCGAAATGGTGCCGACCTGGGCGATTTCGGAAGAACCGGCGACCGGCTTCGAACGCGCCTTCAGGTCCGCAACCACCTTGCCGACAGCAAGATCGATGCCGCGCTTCAGGTCCATCGGGTTCATGCCGGCTGCAACCGACTTCATGCCTTCGCGCACGATTGCCTGGGCAAGCACGGTGGCGGTGGTGGTGCCGTCACCGGCCACATCATTGGTCTTGGAGGCAACTTCGCGCACCATCTGCGCGCCGAGGTTCTCGAACTTGTCCTTCAGCTCGATTTCCTTGGCCACGGTCACGCCGTCCTTGGTGATGCGCGGGGCACCGAACGACTTTTCAATGACCACATTGCGGCCCTTGGGACCGAGGGTGACCTTCACTGCATCAGCAAGAATGTCGACGCCGCGCAGGATGCGCTCACGCGCGTCGCGGCCGAATTTAACGTCTTTGGCTGCCATGGTGTATTCCTTCGATTAACGGTTGAGCGATCAGGATCGGGCGAGCAACAGGCTCAGCCGACGATCCCCAGAATGTCGCTTTCCTTCATGATGATCAGGTCTTCACCGCCGACCTTCACCTCGGTGCCCGACCATTTGCCGAACAGGATGCGGTCTCCGGCTTTCACCTCGAGCGGGTGAACCTTGCCATCGTCACCGCGCGCACCGGCGCCTGCGGAAACGACTTCGCCCTCTTGCGGCTTTTCCTTGGCGGTATCGGGGATGATGATGCCACCGGCGGTCTTTTCTTCGGCTTCGACACGGCGCACGAGCACCCGGTCGTGGAGCGGACGGAAGGTCATGATTTACCTCTGGGTTGATGAGTGATGGGCTGCGTTGGCACTCACCTGAGGAGAGTGCTAACGACGAGGCTGCATATGCGTCTGGTCCCGCCCGCCGTCAAGGCCGGCGGCCAAGATTTCACCGAACCGTCATGTGCCGCAGAAGGTCTGGCGAACCGCCTGCTCGGCTGTTGCCGGCTGGCGAAACGGCGCGTTGGCCGCAGTCTCCGACCAGGGGTCGGACAGCGCCTCCAGCAGCGCTTTGGCAGGCCCCATTTCGCCCGCCTCCGCCGCCTGCAACGCGCCCTCCACCATATGGTTGCGCGGTATCACCGCCGGGGCAGCACGGCGGATGGCAGCCGCCGCCGAAACCGGATCGGCCAGCCGTGCCAGCCATTCCGCCCACCAGGGAGCATCGATGGCGATGCCGGACTCCAGCGCATCGGCAAGGCTGCGGAAGAAATTGGTGAAATCGCGCCCATCGGTCTCCAGCCAGTCGAGCACCGCCGCCACCAGAGCCTCATCCCCCGGCGCCTCCCCGGCCAGCCCCAGCTTCGCCCGCATGCCGCCCAGCCAATGCGCCTCGAACACCGGCTGGAAGCCGGCGAGCAGCCCCTGCGCCTGCGCAACCGCCGCTTCGGGTTCCAGCCCGAACAGCGGCAGCAGCGTTTCGGCAAAGCGGCTCAGGTTCCACAGCGCGATGCGCGGCTGGTTGCCATAGGCATAGCGCCCGCCATGGTCGATCGAGCTGAAAACCGTCTCGCGGCCATAGCTTTCGAGGAATGCGCAGGGGCCATAATCGATCGTTTCGCCCGATATCGTCATGTTGTCGGTGTTCATCACCCCGTGCACGAAGCCGATCAGCAGCCAATCCGCCACCAACCGCGCCTGCGCACCCACCACGCTGGCCAGAAAGCCGGGATAATCCCCCGGCGGCAGGGCCGGCCAGTGCCGCGCCATGGCATGGTCCGCCAGCGCCTTCAGCGCCGCCGGATCATCCTGTGCTGCCGCAAACTGGAAGGTGCCGACCCGGATATGGCTGGCCGCCACCCGCACCAGCACGGCGCCGGGCAGAATAAAATCACGCAGCACCGGCTCCCCGCTCGCCACCACCGCAAGGCTGCGGGTGGTCGGCACGCCGAGCGCCGCCATTGCCTCGCTGATGATATATTCGCGCAGCATGGGCCCAAGTGCCGCCCGGCCATCGCCGCCGCGCGAATAGCGGGTGCGGCCCGATCCCTTGAGGCCGATATCGAAGCGCGCCCCATCGGGCGCCACCTGTTCGCCCAGCAGCACCGCGCGCCCGTCGCCCAGCATGTTGGGCGATCCGAACTGATGCCCGGCATAGGCCTGGGCTATGGGATCGGCGCCTGTCGGCAATGCGTTTCCGGAAAGCCATTCGACCGGCGGCGGCGCGGTGGGCAATCCCAGTCGCGCAGCAAGCGGCGCATTCCACAGCAGCAGCGAAGGCGCCGCCACCGGCGCCGGCACCCGTCGCTCGAACAACAGTTCGGGGAGCGCCGCATAGCTGTTTTCAAGCGCCCATCGGGGTTCGGGACGGGTCATTTCGCGAATATCCTCATGGCCCCATGGTTTACTGGCGGCGCTGGAACGGCGATAGAGGGCAGCCCAGCGGCTGCGGAGCTTTTTTTGATGCGCCACCCCCTGATGCGCCAACCCCGGATTTTGAAGCTGCTGCTTGCAGTAGCGCTACCGGCGCTCTCCGGCTGCCAGATCGCGGTTCCGGCTTCGGCTGCCACCCGGCTGGCCATCACCGATGCCGGCTCGCTGCAGGCGGCGCTGGCGGCAGCAAAGCCCGGAGACAGGCTGCGGCTGCAAAGCGGAGATTATGGCAATGTGCTCATCCAGAACATGCGCTTTTCCGGCCGGCCAGTGCTGTTGGTGCCTGCACCCGGCGCCGAGCCGCGCTTCACCGACCTCAATATCAGCGGCAGCAGTGGGCTGGCATTTGCGGGCATCACCTTTTCCGGCAGCGACAACCCGATGGTCAATATCGGCGAGTCGGATAATGTCACCATCGCCGCCAGCCTGTTTACCGGCGCCACTCGAAACGCTGATCCCTGGGATGATGAAAACCGCGCGCTCTCGATCCGGATGAGCCAGAAGGTACGGATAACCGACAGCCGGTTCACCGATATCCGCTTCGCCATCTTCGTGCAGCGTTCGAGCGACGTTACCCTTGAGCGCAACAGCTTCAGCCTGCTGCGCGAAGGGCTGAACTTTGCCGCAAACGATAATCTGCGCATCGCCGGCAATGAATTTTCACTCTTCCGGCCCAATTACACCAAAAAGGAACACCCGGACGCCGTCCAGTTCTGGACCTCGGGAGAAACCCGCGGTTCGCACTGTGTGGAAATCAGCGGCAACCGGATGGACTTTCCCGGCGAAGTTCCGGTGCAGGGCATCTTCATCCGCTCCGAACTGGCCGAAAATGGCAAGATTCCCGATGCCCGGCACAAGGATATTCGCCTGCTCGGCAACCTCTATTATGGCTCGGCGAGGAACGCCTTCGCGCTATCCTCGGTGGACCGCGCGCGGGTGAGCGGCAACAGCGTGCTCGGCACCGATTGGGCGGAGCGAAACCTCGGCTCCACCCCCAAGCGCGACCTGCCCGATGGCCGCGGGCATGGCGGGCTGGCGCCGGGGATATTCCTCAGCAACGCGACCGACATAACCGCCGACCATAATATCGCGATGCTGCAATTCCGCCCCGTGCCTGGCGTGACCGCGACGGACAATATCGATGTGATGGACACAACGCAGCGCAAGGGCGTTGACTGGTCCACGCTGTTCCCGCCGCGCGGCAAGGGCGATACCACGCCCGATGTTGAACTGCTTCCAATTGCCGGTTCAGACGCGCAGAAGCGCGGCATCGGCGTGCTGAAGCCGCTGGCTACCGGTCCGCGCCCCGGCAGCCCCGAGGCGCTGCTGCGCGCTGCGCTCGCAACCGGATTTCACAGCTGCGGTTGAACAGCGCCTTCCACGCAGGCATCGCGGTTACCGATCACCGCTTCATCTTTTCGAAAAGGTCTACCAGTTCGCCGAATTTGCGGCGCTGCTCATCGCTGTCACCCGATGCAATCGCCTGCTGCACGCAGCTGGCCGCATGGTCCTTCAGGATCAGGCTCTCGACCTGCGCCAGCGCCGCCTTTACCGCCTGCAACTGGTTCAGCACCTCGATACAGTAGCGGTCGGCCTCCACCATCTGCGCCACCCCGCGCACCTGACCCTCGATCCGCGCCAGGCGGTTGAGCGTCGCCGCCTTGTCTTTCGACATCTTGTCGCCCCTGTTGATATACCTCATAGGGGTATATAGTATATTACGGTGTCCAGTTTCAACAACCGTCCCCCGTTCCCGCAGTCGCTCCTGCAGCCGTTCCCGGCAATGGCGCGGCGAAGGTTCCTGTGCGGCATGGCAACAGCCGGGGCGGCGGCGCTTTCGGCGCCTGCCTGGGCGCGCGGCGCGGCCATGGCCGGCCCCCATATCCGCCAGGGGTTCGATGAAGTGCGCGGCCCACAGGTAGATCTGGTGATCGGCGAGGGGCACCGCATGGTCGGCGGCCGGCAGGGGCATGGCATAGCGGTGAACGGCAGCATTCCCGGCCCGCTGGTGCGTCTGCGCGAAGGTGACACCGTGCGGCTGCACGTCAAGAACCGGCTGAGCGAGGACAGCTCGATTCACTGGCACGGGCTGCTGCTGCCGTTCCAATATGACGGCGTGCCTGGCGTAAGCTTTCCCGGAATCGCGCCGGGAGCTGATTTCACCCATGAATTCAAGGTTCGCCAGGCTGGTACCTATTGGTGGCATTCGCATTCCGGGCTGCAGGAGCAATCAGGCCATTACGGGCCGATAATCGTCGATCCGGCAGGCGATGATCCGGTGCTGGCGGACCGGGAGCATGTGCTGCTGCTGAGCGAGTTTACGCCGCTTCACCCGCACACCATCATGAACAAGCTGAAAAAGGGCGAAGGCTATTTCAACTATCAGCAGTCCACCGCCACCGATCGCTACCCGATGTCGGGCGCCGAGCGGCGGATGTGGGCCGAAATGCGGATGATGCCAACCGACATCGCCGATGTTACCGGATCGACCTACACCTATCTCGCCAACGGCCATGGCCCATCCGATGGGCTGGAGTTTGCCTTCCGCCCGGGCGAGACGGTGCGACTGCGGGTGATCAACGGCTCTGCGATGACTTTTTTCAACCTTCGCATCCCGGGCCTCGCGCTCATGGTGGTCGCGGCCGACGGGCAGAATGTACAGCCGGTCGAAGTCGACGAGCTGCAGATCGGCGTGGCGGAGACCTATGATCTGCTCATCCGGCCGCAGGCTCCCGCCTATGCCATCATCGGCGAGGCGATGGACCGCTCCGGCACCGCGCTGGTAACGCTCGCAAGTGCCCCTGGGCTGCGCGCGCCGCTGCCCGCGCGCCGCCCGCCGCCGCTGCTCACCATGGCCGATATGGGAATGGATCATGGCAACATGCACGAAAGCCCCGGCGGCAAGGCCGAAACCGGAACCCGGCCATTCACGCCGATGAACGGCATGTCGATGCGCGACACCGCATTGCTCCCGCCCGATGTGAAAGTCGGCCCCGGCATCGACATGGTATCGATGAACCCGGTCGACCGGATGGGCGACCCGGGCATCGGGCTTGAAGATACCGGCCACCGCGTTCTCAATTACCGGCAGTTGGCCTCGCTCGCGCCCAATGCCGACCAGCGGATTCCCTCGCGGTTCATGGAGATCCACCTGACCGGCAACATGGAGCGGTACATGTGGTCGTTCGATGGCCGCAAATATACCGCTGTCACCGATGATCCCATCCGTTTCGCCTGGAACGAGCGGGTACGGGTGAAGCTGGTCAACGACACCATGATGGCGCACCCCATCCACCTCCACGGCCATTTTTTCGAGCTGGTGAACGGGCAGGAAAGTGCCAACCAGCCGCGCAAGCACACGCTCATCGTGCAGCCGGGCGGCAGCGCGCAGTTCGATCTCACCGCAAACGAGCCCGGCGACTGGGCGTTTTACTGCCATCTCCTGTACCATATGCACGCT
>JBBQIP010000026.1:0-18192 GCA_038325045.1 Sphingomonadales bacterium | reverse complement strand
CATCGAGCGTTTTTACCGCGATTCGATGTTGATGTGCATCGGTGAAGGCACCAACGAGATGCAGCGGATGATCATTGCCAGGCAGTGGATCAAGCGGAATCCTGCCTGATGACCCTCCCCCTTGCCGGCACCCGCATCCTCAGCCTCGAGCAATATGGCGCCGGCCCTTACGGCACCATGTTCCTCGCCCAGCTGGGGGCCGAGGTCATCAAGATCGAGCCGCCGAAAGGGGGTGACAGCAGCCGCGCCACCGGCCCGTTCTTTATGGGCGCCGATGACAGCCTGTTCTACCAGACCTTCAACCTGAACAAGCGCAGCCTGACGCTCGATCTGAAGCACCCCGCCGGCCAGGATATCCTGCACCGTCTGGTGGCGGGCGCCGATGCGCTCACCAACAACGCGCGCGGCGACCAGCCGGCAGCACTGGGGCTGGACTATGCAGCGCTCGGCGCCCTCAAGCCCTCGATCGTGTGCGTCCATGCGTCTGCCTATGGGCGGGACAATGCGCGCGCCGCATGGCCGGGCTATGATTACCTCATGCAGGCCGAAGCCGGCTTCATGCACCTTACCGGCGCGCCCGATGCGCCGCCCACCCGCTTTGGCCTGTCGATGGTGGATTTCATCACCGGCACCATGCTCGCCACCGCCACGCTGGCCGGCATCATCGGCGCGCGCGCCACCGGCATCGGCGGGGATTATGATGTGGCGCTGCTCGATGCAGCGCTGCACCAGACCAGCTATCCCGCCTATTGGTACCTGAACCAGGGCCATGAGATCGGCCGCATGGCGGATTCCGCACACCCGAGCGTTGTGCCCTCGCAACTGATCGCGACTGCGGACGGCCATGTGTTCATCATGGCGCAGCTGCCCAAATTCTGGGAGCGGCTGGCGCAGGAGCTGGGCCTGCCCGCGCTGCTCACCGACCCGCGCTTTGCCACCTTCGCAGCCCGGCTGGCCAACCGCGAGGTGCTGGTGGCGAAAATCGAGGCGGTCACCCGCACCCGGCCAAGCGCGCACTGGGTGGAGGCGCTGGGCGGCAAGGTGCCGGTGGCGATGGTAAACACCCTTGCCCAGGCGCTGGACAACCCCTGGTTCGCCCAAAACGGCATGGTCGAAACAGTCCCGCACCCCGAAGGCCCGATGCGCGTGCTCGCCAACCCCATCCGCCGCGACGGCGCCCGCCTGCCCAACCGCGCCGCTCCAGCGCTCGGCGCCGATACGCTCTCGCTGCTCGCCGAAATCGGCATCGATGCAGGCGAGGCGGCAGCCCTGAAAGCGCGCGGCACTATCTGAGCGCCAGGCCGCGCGAGGTCACCTCGCGAAAAATCTCTCGGTAGCGCGGGTGTTCGGTGCCGCAAATCCGGTCCCACCAGGTAAAATACAGGCCGAAGTTATGGCCAAGGCCGCCATTGTGGTGGAGGTCATGATGGGTGGTGGTGGCGAACAGCCCCCAGAACGGGTGATCGGCAAAGCCACGCGGCATAAGCTCCACACCGCAATGGCCCATGGTGTTCCTGAGGATCATGATTCCCAGAAACAGAAATGTCGCGATGAACGGCGTGGAAACAAAAGCCACCCAGAGAAAGACGAAAAGCGCTTCCAGAACCGCTTCGGAGGCGCTGAACGAATAGGCCGCAAACGGCGTTGGCGTAATCGACCGGTGGTGCAGCAGGTGCACCCGCTTGAACAGCACACGGGCATGGACCAGGCGGTGCATCCAGTAAAACCAGCAATCATGGGCAACGAGCAGCGCGCCGACAAAGGCTGCTACAACCGGCCACGGCGCGGAATATCCGTAAAAAGGCGCGGTGTAGCCGTTGGCGGTCAGCCACAGGGCCGGCGTCGCCACCAGCGCATAGATGAAGACGCTCCGCAGCGATGCCCCCCATTCCCTTTGATAGTCGGCGCGCAGGGCGCGTCGGGTTTGCAGCCTGCGCACGCGCCATGGGGTGCGAAGCACGACCGCGACCAGGATCGACATGAGGATCGTGCCCACCACATAGCGGCCGCCATCAAACAGGAACACGCTCGGGAAAACTTTGAGTGCGGCGTCGGTGAGTGTCATGCAGGCCTCCGGTTGAACCGGAAACTCTCTGGCAGGGCAAAGCGCGCGCGGCGCCGCGCAATTGCGGTTTCAACCGGTCGATTTCGGCAATTCGATCAGCCGCCGGCAAGTCCGGCGGCAGCTTCTGCCCGGGCGCGAGCGCGGAATTCCGTGGGGGTGCAGCCGGTATCGAGCCGGAAAGCCCGGTTGAACGGCGGCAGGCTGCCAAAGCCGGCATCGAGCGCGATGGTGAGCACCGGCACCTCGCGCTGGGCCGGATCGGCAAGTGCCGCCTTGGCCTCGGCAATGCGAAAGCCGTTCAGATAAGCATTGAAGTTGCGCGCCCCCAGCCCCTGGTTGATGGCGCGGCGCAGCCGGTATTCGGGCACCCCCATCCGCGCGGCCACGGTGGTGATGGTCAGCCCGTCCTGCCGGTAAAGCCGTTCGCGGTTCATCTCGGCCTCCAGCCGGGCGAGCAGCCTGCTGTCATCGGGCTGCGGCGCCAGCACCCGCTCGCCGCCGCGTTCGCCCTCCCGCTCTGGCGCTGCCAGCAGCGCCGGGTCGCGCCAGCCGAACACCACCGCCGCCACGCACAGCATCATCACCATCAGCGCGGCCGAATTCACCAGCCGCCATTCCGGCGGCGGCGGCCAGCCATCGGTCATCAGCTCGGCTGCAACGATTACCGCGATCAGACCGCCGATCACCATCGCCAGCGCCAGCCTGGCCCGCCGCCGCGCCTCCACCAGATCATTGTCGCGGCCGCGCAGCGCGGCCGCCAGCCCCAGCAGGGTGAGCGACAGGCTGGGCAGCGGCCAGAACAGCCCCAGCGTCCAGCGCGGCCAGCCGCGCGGCAGCCCGATGTACACGGTGATGGCGCCCGAAATCACCAGCCCTGCCACCGCCAGAAAATGCACCGGCCGCAGCTCGAAATCATCATCGAACCAGCTGGCGGCGAACAGCCAGAACAGCCCTGGCGCTGCCATTCCCGCAAGGTGCAACGGCACCCGCCAGGGCGAGTCCATGAACGACAGCGGCGCTGCCGGCAGAAACAGATAGGCCAGCCCCGAAAGCGAAAGCAGCAGCCCCAGCCGCGCCACCAGCGTGCCGAACCCGCCACGCGCGAAATTCGCCGCCAGCAGGAGCAGCATTGCCAGCGCCCCGCCGCGCAGAACGCCGTCCCAGAAGGTTATCGTCATTGCCGGCAACCCTAGCTGCCGCCGGCTTCCCCCGCCACTGCATTGCGCGTAGCGTGCGCGCACATGGAATCCGCCACCTATCTCGTCGTGATCGACGGCACCGAGGAGTGCCGGGTGGCGCTGCGCTTTGCCGCCATGCGTGCCAGCCGGGTGGGCGCGCGGGTGCTGCTCATCCATGTCATCCCCCCGCCCGAGTTCATGCCGCTGGGCGCCGTGCAGGCAGCCATGGCGGCCGAAGCCGGGGAAGTGGGCGAGGCGCTGCTCGCTGCCTGCGCCGATGAGGCAGAGACATTGTCCGGCCATCGGCCGGAAATCCGGCTGTTGTCAGGCCAGCCGGCGGCCACCATCTTCGAGTTCGTGCGGGCCGAGCCTGGCGTGCGCGCGCTGGTGCTGGCCACGGCCGCCAAGGGCGCACCGGGGCCGCTCATCAGCTATTTCACCGGGGAAAAGGTCGGGCAGCTGCCCTGCACCACCATCATCGTGCCCGGCGGGCTGGACAGCGAGCGGTTGCAGTCACTCAGCTGAAGCGATTACAATACCAATTCGGTCCGATTTCTCTTGAACTGGCGGGCCGCTCACGCCACATCGGCTTGCAGCACGAAAGGCACCAAGATGTTCATCGAAACCGAGCGCACCCCCAACCCGGCCACGCTGATGTTCCGCCCCGGCCAACCGGTAACCGACGGCGACACGGCCGATTTCGCCACCCCCGAATCCGCCGAGGCCTCGCCGCTGGCGGCCGCCCTGTTCACTCTGGGCGATGTCGAGCGGGTCTATTTCGGCGCCGATTTCATCAGCGTGACCAAGGCCGAAGGCTCGGCCGACTGGGCGGACATGAAGCCGCAGGTGCTCGGCGTGCTGGTCGATCATTTCAGCAGCGGCGCGCCGTTGTTCCGGCAGGAAAAGCCGGCCGTCACCGTGGATGACGACCCCGCCGATGCCGAAATCACCCAGCAGATCCAGATGCTGCTCGAAACCCGCATCCGCCCGCAGGTGGCGGCCGATGGCGGCGATATCGTCTACCGGGGTTTTCGCGAAGGCACCGTATTCCTTGAGATGCAGGGCGCTTGCTCGGGCTGCCCGTCTTCCACCTACACGCTCAAGATGGGCATCGAATCGCTCCTCAAATATTATGTGCCCGAAGTGACCGAAGTGCGGGCGGTGGAGGGCTGACAGGATGCCGACCGATACCCGAAAGCTCGATGATGCCGCGCTCGACACGCTGTTCCGGGATGCCCGAACCCATTACGGCTGGGCCGATACGCCGGTCACCCCCGCCGACCTTGAAGCGCTCTACGATCTGGTGAAGATGGGGCCGACATCGGCCAATTGCAGCCCGGCGCGGTTCGTGTTCGCCACCAGCCCTGCCGCGCGCGAGCGGCTGGCGGCGCTCTCCAGCGGCAACAATGCCGAAAAAATCCGCCAGGCGCCGGTAACCGCCATCATCGGCTTCGATATGGCCTTTGCCGATCAGCTGCCCAGGCTGTTCCCGCACACCGATGCCCGCAGCTGGTTCGAGGGCAAGCCCGAACTCACCCGCGAAACCGCCTTTCGCAACAGCTCGTTGCAGGGCGCCTATTTCATCCTCGCAGCGCGCGCGCTGGGGTGGGATACCGGCCCGATGTCGGGCTTCGACAAGGCGGGGGTAGACGCCGCCTTCTGGTCCGGCACCACAGTGGAGACCAACTTCATCTGCTCGCTCGGCCGCGGCACCGACAAGGGGCTGCACCCCCGGCAGCCCAGGCTGTCCTTCGAGGAGGCGGCAACTATCCTGTGAGCCGCTGGCTGGGCATCGGCACATCGTCTCCAGCGCTTTCCTGTGCGCTGTTCGAAGGCGGGCGGCTGCTGGCGCAGGATCATCGCCTGATCGGCCGTGGCCATGCCGAGGCGTTGGTTCCGGCAATTGCAGCACTGCCGGGCAAGGGCCGGGCAGAAGCGGTTTTTGTGGATGTCGGTCCGGGCAGCTTCACCGGCATCAGGCTCGGCGTGGCGGCGGCCCGCGCGCTGGGGCTGGCCTGGCAGGTGCCGGTGCACGGGGTCCCGGCGGCAGCGCTGCTCGCGGCCAGGGCCTTTGCCGCAGCGCCGGAGCTGCAGCCGGTTCTGGTGCTGCTCGATGCCGGACGCGGCCAGCTGTTCGCCCAGCAAGTCGACCGCAGCTTCGTGAGCCGCCCGGTCCTCACCTTTTCAGCCGATCGCCCGCCGCCAGGCTTTGCTGCAGGGCTTGCGCTGGCCGGGGCAGGGGCGTCGATGCTCCCCCCCGGTGCCGGCACCACCCCTGTGCATGCAGGCCAGCCGGATATGGCCTGGCTCGCGGCCCTGCCCGAATCGGCGCGCAGCCTGCCGCCCGAGCCGCTGTATGTGCGCCCGCCAGACGCCGTGTTGCCGCTTTGAGCATTTCGTCCTAGCAGACCGGCATGAGCATCCCGCAATGAGCACGCAGGCCCTGCCACTCATCCTGCCGGCCGATCAGCGTCACCTCGATGCGCTGATGACCGTCATGGATGCAGGCTTTGATCCCCGGTTCGGGGAGGGCTGGAGCCGCCTCCAGCTGGCCGGCGCTTTGGCCATGGAAGGCAGCTTCGCGCGGCTGGCGATGGATGAGGAGGGGCTTGCCTGCGGCTTCAGCCTCTCGCGCGCAGTGCTCGATGAAGCCGAGCTGCTGCTGGTGGCGGTCATCGGTCGGGTGCGTGGCCAGGGGTTTGGCCGGGCATTGCTCGATCAGGCACTGCTGGACAGCCGCCGCAAAGGCTGCGGATTGATGTTTCTAGAAGTCAGGGAAAACAACCAGCTTGCAAGAAGCCTTTATCACGCAGCCGGATTCTTCGATGTCGGCAGAAGGATGAATTATTATATCGGCTCGACCGGCCAACGCTTTACCGCGATTACGATGCGTAGAAGCATTCAGGACTAGATTTTTCCGTTCCTGCGCTTGCAATGGCAGTCGATTGGGACCATTGCGACCTTGCGGAGGAGGTTTCCGCACAAAGAAGGAAACAACAAATGCCTGAAGGTCCCCAGTCTCATACCGAGCTGCTTGCCTTGACCGCCGATATCGTAGCATCGCACTTTGCCAACAACAGCGTGGCACCTGCTGAAGTTCCGGGCGTCATCGAAAGCGTATATGCAACACTTGCCCGGCTGGGCACTCCGGAGCCGGAGATCGCTGCCCGCATGGAGCCTGCAGTACCGATCCGCTCCTCGATCAAGCCGGACTTCATTGTCTGCCTCGAAGATGGCAAGAAGCTGAAGATGCTGAAGCGCCACCTGATGACGCGCTACGGCATGACCCCTGATGATTATCGCACCAAATGGGGCCTTCCGGCCGATTATCCGATGGTTGCGCCCAATTATGCCGAACAGCGGCGCCAGCTCGCCAAGTCCATCGGCCTTGGCACCATCCGGACTTCGAAGCCCGGCGGCAAGCCCCGCGGCCGTCCGCGCAAGAACCCGTAACGGCATCACGGGTCCCACGGCAGGGCGGCTGGCGCGGGTCGGCGCCGTCCTTCCGGCTGTGGGACCCTTGCCTATGGGACCGTGCCTATGGCTTGCCCCTGAACGCTGCCCGGCCTATCTGGTAACGAGCGAGCGGCGGGGAGAGCCATGGGAACGCCCATCGACATAGAAGCACTATGCCTGAGCAAGGGACTGCGGATCACCGAGCAGCGGCGGGTGATCGCGCAAGTACTCTCGCAAATCGATGATCATCCGGATGTGGATTCTCTGCACCGCCGGGTCGTCGCCATCGATCCGCGCATCTCGATCGCAACTGTCTATCGCACGGTAAAGCTGTTCGAAGAGGCCGGCATACTCGATCGCCATGAATTTCAGGGCGGCCGTTCGCGCTATGAAATGGTGCAGGACGAACATCACGACCACCTCATAAATGTGGAGACCGGCGAGGTCGTGGAATTCCACGATCCCGAGCTGGAGGCGTTGCAGGCCCGCATTGCGGCCCGGCTCGGCTATCGGCTCGTCGATCACCGCATGGAGCTTTATGGCGTCCCGGTTGCTGCCAAGCCCGATTGACCCGGCGGGCACCGGCCTGCCTGCAAAGCGCCGCGCCCGCACGGCCGGTAAAGACGATAGCCGCTTCGCCGGTCAAGGCGATAGCCGCTTCGCCGGCCAGGCTGATAGCCGCTTCGCTCAGCGCCACCAGCGTATGGGGCCGGCCAAGGCGATAGCCGGCGCGGTCACCGCCACCGGCGTGCTGGTGCCGGCGGAGCTGCTGCTGCGCCAGGTCGCCGGCAAGCGCGGCACCAACCTTCCCTGGCTGTTCCACCGGGCGCTGGTGCGCTCGCTCGGCATCCGGGTGGTGGTGCATGGCCGGCCGGTGCGCGGCCAGCCGGTGCTGTTCGTGGCCAATCACCTCGGCTGGGCGGATATTCCGGTGCTGGGCAGCCGGCTCGGCAGGGCCGCCTTCATTGCCAAGGCTGAAGTCGGCGGCTGGGGGCTGGTGGGCAAGCTCGCCGATCTCGCCCGCACGGAATATGTGGAGCGCGAGCAGCGCGGCAGCGTGGGCGCACAGCGCGATTCGATTTCGGCGCGGCTGGCGCGCGGCGATAGCCTGATTCTGTTTCCGGAAGGCACCAATGGCGACGGCGTGTCGGTGCTGCCGTTCAAATCCGCCTTGTTTTCGGTGGCCGAGGGGGTGCCGGATCTGCTCATCCAGCCGCTCACCATTGCCTATACGCGCGTGAACGGCCTGCCGGTCACCCGCCGCCAGCTGCCCAGTCTCGCCTGGGTGGGGGATACCGAGCTGATGCCGCATGTGCTGGATTTCATGGGCCTTGGCCGGGTCAGGGCGGAGATTTTATGCCACGACCCTGTGCGCGCCGCCGATTTTCAGGGGCGCAAGGCGCTCGCCAGATATTGCGAGACGGTGGTGGGCGATGGCTATCGCCGGCTGATGCGCGGTTTGGCCGCCAGCGCGTGACGAGCAACGCGTGACCGGCAGCGCAGGGCAGGCTATGAACCCTGAGTCCCAGCCGGAGTTGCCGCTGCCCGTGTCTTCCCCCTCATCCCGCTATTTCGTGAAGTCGTTCGGCTGCCAGATGAATGTCCATGATGCCGAGCGCATGGGCGACCTGCTGGACGCCGCCGGCCACACCGCCGTGGACAGTCCCGATAACGCCGACATCGTGGTGCTGAACACCTGCCATATCCGCGAAAAAGCCACCGAAAAGATGTTTTCCGATATCGGCCGGCTCACCAAGCGCGCGCGCGGGCGCACCCCGCCGATGATCGTGGCCGCCGGCTGCGTGGCGCAGGCGGAAGGCGCCGAGATCGTGCGTCGCTCGCCCGAGGTGGGGGTGGTGGTCGGCCCGCTCGCCTATCACCGGCTGCCGGCGCTGGTGGCGCGGGCGATGGCCGGCGGCCCGGCGCTGGTGGATACCGAAATGCCGGCCGAGCCCAAGTTCGCAAGCCTGCCCGCGCGGCGCCAGCGCGGCGCCAGCGCCTTCCTCACCATCCAGGAAGGCTGTGACAAATTCTGCTCCTTCTGCGTGGTGCCCTACACGCGCGGGCCGGAGCTTTCGCGCCCCGCCGCAGCGCTGGTGGCAGAGGCAGAGGCGCTGGTGGCAGCGGGCGCGGTCGAGATCATCCTCATCGGCCAGAATGTGAACGCCTGGGGCGCCGAGGGCATGCACTTTGCCGATCTGCTGAAGGCCATTGGCGCAGTGCCCGGCCTCAAGCGGCTGCGCTACACCACCTCGCACCCGCGCGACATGAACGAGGCGCTTATCCGCGCGCATGCCGAGATCGAGGTGCTGATGCCCTATCTGCACCTGCCCGTGCAGTCCGGCTCCAGCCGGATATTGAAGGCGATGAACCGCGCCCATACCCGCGCCTCCTACCTTGAGACGCTGCGCCAGCTGCGCGAAGTCCGCCCCGATATCGCCGTTTCGGGGGATTTCATCGTCGGCTTCCCCGGCGAAACCGAGGCAGACTTTGCCGAAACGCTGAGCATCGTTGCCGAGGTCGGCTATGCGCAGGCCTATTGCTTCAAATATTCGCCCCGCCCCGGCACGCCCGCCGCCGGCATGGACGGGCAGGTGCCCGAGCCGGAAAAGGAGGCGCGGCTGGCCCGGCTGCTGGCAGCGCTCGGCGAAACCTCGCTCGCCTTCAACACCACCACCATCGGCCGCCGCACCACCCTCCTCATCGAGCGGGCGGGCCGCAAGCCGGGGCAGCTCGTCGGCAAGACCCCCTGGCTGCAATCGGCGTTCATCGATCAACCTGCCAACCCTGATTCCATCATCAACACAGGAGAGCTTGTGGACATTGAGATCACCCATGCCTTCGCCAATTCGGTTGCCGCCCGCGTGCTGCGCCCAGGAACCGTGGCAGCAGCCGCCTGATGAGCCGCAAGCCCCGCTCCGCCCCCATCAGCTCCACCGACAGGGTCCGGCTCGAAATCGAGTTCGAAAGGCCGCAGCTGCTGGTGCCGCTGTTCGGCCAATATGACCAGAATCTGATCGCTCTCGAAGGCCAGCTCGGCGTCTATATCTCGGCGCGCGGCAACCAGGTGCAGATCGAAGGCCAGGCCGATGCCGCCGCCCGCGCCCGCGATGTGCTGGCCGGCCTTTACCAGCGGCTGCTGCACGGCGGCCAGATCGATGCCGGCGATGTGCTCGGCGCTGTCGCCATCGCCACCGAGCCGTCGCTCGCCGGGCTGGTGAGTGCCGAGGCCGGCGCCAGCACCACGGCCGCCATCCGCACCCGCCGCAAGACCATCGTGGCGCGCTCGCCCACCCAGATCCGCTATATCGAGGCACTGGCGCGGGACCAGATCATCTTCGCGCTGGGGCCGGCCGGCACCGGCAAGACCTATCTCGCGGTCGCTCAGGCGGTAAGCCAGCTCATCGCCGGCTCGGTTGACAGGCTGGTGCTGTCGCGCCCGGCCGTCGAGGCTGGCGAGCGGCTCGGCTTCCTGCCCGGCGACATGAAGGACAAGGTCGATCCCTATCTGCGCCCGCTCTACGATGCGCTTTACGACATGCTGCCCGCCGAGCAGGTGGAGCGGCGGCTGGCCTCGGGCGAAATCGAGATCGCGCCATTGGCCTTCATGCGCGGCCGCACGCTCGCATCGGCGTTCATCATCCTCGATGAAGCGCAGAACACCACGCCCCTCCAGATGAAGATGTTCCTCACCCGCTTCGGCGAGAACAGCCGGATGGTGATTTGCGGGGACCCCAACCAGGTCGATCTGCCGGGGCCGAATTCCTCGGGCCTTATCGATGCCGTAAAGCGGCTGGACGGCATCCCCGGCATATCGGCGCTGCGCTTCTCCAGCCGCGAAGTGGTGCGCCACCCGCTGGTCGGCCATATCGTCGATGCCTATGAAGGCCCGCCGCAGGACGCCTGACCATGTTGTTGACCGAGACCGAGACTGCAAGCCCGCACTGGCCGCCAGGCGTGGACTGGCCGGCGCTGGCAACAGCGGCGGTCGCTGCGGCAATCGCGGTTACCCCCCATGCCGATATCGCCACGTCCGATTTCACGCTGGAAGTTGGCGTGCGGCTGGCCGATGATGCCGAGGTGCAGACGCTCAACCGCCAGTTCCGGGGCAAGGACAAGCCCACCAATGTGTTGAGCTTCCCGATGCAGGATGTGTCGGACCTGCAAATGCTGGCCAACACCGATGACGGCGAGGTTCTGCTCGGCGATATCCTGCTCGCGGCCGAAACCTGCGTGGCCGAAGCGCAGGAAAAAGGCTGGCCCATTTCGGACTATGTGCAGCACCTCATTGTCCATGGCACCCTTCACCTGTTAGGGTATGACCATGAGACCGGTGATATTGCCGCCGATGCGATGGAAAGCCTTGAGCGTGCCGCGTGCCGCCGGCTCGGCTTGCCCGATCCCTATGAGCACCCCGATGATGATGCGTGAACGGCCCCACCATGGCTGATGAAGACAGCGATAGTAGCACCGACATAGGCCAGCGAGTGTGGCGCTCGGTCCGGCGGATGCTGGGCCAGGCGCCGGAAACATCCCTGCGGGAAAGCCTTGAAGAGGCCATCGACGAGCATAGCGACGAGGGCGCCGCCGCCGACGATCTGAGCGCGGTCGAGCGCACCATGCTGAAGAACATCCTGCACTTCGGCGAGCGGCGGGTGGGCGATATCGCGGTGCCGCGCTCCGATATGGTGATGTTCGATGAGGGGCGGGGCTTTGCAGCGCTGGTCAGCCATCTGCGCGAGGCTGGCCACAGCCGGGTACCGGTGTGGCGCACCAACCGCGATCAGATCATCGGCATGGCCCATGTGAAGGATATCTTCACGCTCATCGCGCGCACTTTCGACGATGAGGTTTCATCGGCCGGCTTTGCCGATATGGCGGTGGAGCCGCTGCTGCGCCCGGTGCTGTTTGTCCCCGCCTCGATGCGGGTGGTCGATCTGCTGGCCCGGATGCGTGTGGGCCGCACCCATATGGCCATCGTCATCGATGAATATGGCGGTGCCGATGGGCTGGTGACCATCGAGGATCTGGTCGAGGAAATTGTCGGCGATATCGAAGATGAGCATGACGAGGCCGAGGCCGCACTGATCCAGGCGATCGGCGAGGATCTGTGGGAAGCCGATGCCCGGCTGCCGCTCGAGGAACTTGAGGAGATGCTCGGCCTCAGGCTGGGCGATGACGAAATCGATGCCGAGGTCGATACGCTGGGCGGGCTGGTGTTCATGCTCGCCGGCCGGGTGCCGGCACCGGGCGAGCAGGTAGAGGCGCCGGGTGGCTGGCGTTTCGAGGTGATCGACGGTGATCCGCGCCGGGTGAAGCGGTTGCGGCTGCACGCCCCTGCCGAACGGGCCGCAGCCTGACGCTGGCAGACACCTTGGTCGATGCAATCGCCGGCTGGCACCGCGCTGCAGGCGGAACTCTGGTTGTCGGCCTGTCCGGGCCGCAGGGGTCGGGCAAATCCACGCTGGCTGCTGGCCTGCTGGCAGGGCTGGCCGCGCGCGGGCTGCCGACAGTCTGTCTGGGGCTGGATGATATCTACCTCACCCGCGCCGAGCGCGCGCAAAAGGCACAGGCCGTGCACCCGCTGTTCGCAACCCGGGGCGTGCCGGGCACCCACGACACCGCACTCGGCGCCCGGCTGCTCGGCGCGCTCCGCGCCGGCCGGGTGCCGCTGGCGCTGCCGCGCTTCGACAAGGCGGCCGATGACCGGGCGGGGGAAGACCAGTGGCAGCACGTCGAAACAGCGCCCGCCGTGGTGCTTTTCGAAGGCTGGTGCATCGGCGCCCAGCCGCAGCCGGCATCCGCTCTCGAAAAGCCGGTCAATCAGCTGGAAGCCGAAGCCGATGCGGATGGCCTGTGGCGCCGGGCCGTGAACCGCGCCCTCGCCGGGCCCTACCAGCTGCTATGGGCGGAGCTGGACCGGCTGATCATATTGGAGGCGCCCGATTGGCCCACCGTTTGCGGCTGGCGCGCGGAGCAGGAGCGCAAAGACAACAGCGCCAGCATGGACGAACAAGCACTGGCCCGTTTCATGATGCACTATCAGCGCACCACGCAGGCCAAGGTGGCTACAAAGCCCGGTGCCGATATCGTGGTTTCTCTGGCCGCTGATCGCAGCGTGCGCAGCCTCACCCGTTAGGCGGGGGGATCGAAGAAAGGGGCCTCCGTAGAGGCCCCTTCCATTCGGTTCAGCTCAGATGCTTGGAGATGTGCTTGTTCATCTCGAACATCGAGCAGCTGTCCTTGCCGAAGATCTTCTTCAGATTGGCATCAGCCAGAATCTCGCGCTTGTTGGCGGGGTTCTGAAGATTATGCTTCTTGATGTATTCCCACATCTTGCTGACCACCTGGCCGCGCGGCAGCGGATCGCTACCCACGATGACCGCGAGATCGGCGGACGGCTTCATCGGCTTCTGAAGGCCGTCGAGTTTCTTCACTTCTGCCATGGTTCTCCCCTTGCAGGCAGGGATGCGGTCGCTGTGTCCGCACCTTCTGCTATAGTGCTTGCGCGAAACTTAGCTGCCTTGCAACTGCTTCGATACCGTTTCGACCGAAGATTCCGCCAGTTGCAGGCTTTCCATGTCCTGCTGCACCCCGCGCAATATGCGAGCGGCAAATTCGCGGTGCATCAGGCCGCGCTCATGGCCCGCCTCGCGGTCCGGCGCATAGGCCTCGATATCGGCCCGGCTGATGCTGCCCTTGGCGTCCAGCAGCCGCTCCACCGTGTCCAGCCGCTCCTTCACCACCGCCACTTCGCCGGCCAGCGCCATCACGATGGAGAGCAGACGGTCGATAGCCGGATCCTCGAAATATTTGGGCCGCGCGCCCTTGGCCTTGGCGCCGGCACGGCCAATCCAGTCCACGCTCATGCGGCGGCCGCCCCGGCAGCGGTCTTCCAGGCCCCATAAGCGTGCCACACAGCGGCGCGGCCAAAATCCTCGGCCTCGCCCTCGATGGAGGGCGGAAACACGGTTTCATCCACCACCGCGCGCACCTTGGCCTCAAACTGGTCGGCGCGGGCAAAGCCGGCCTCTTCCAATATGTCGTGCAGATCGACCGCGTGCATGGCGGACCAGAAAGGCTCGTTGTTGTTGAACGCATCCCAGTCGCGCATGAACTGCTCGAAAAGCGGCATGTCAGCGGAATATTGCGGCTGCTCGAGGTGGAACATCAGCCCGCCATCGGCCAGCACCCGGTGCCCTTCGCGGATGATTCGCGGCAGAGCCAGCCCGCTGGTTTCGTGCAGGAACATCGTGGTCTGCACCCAGTCGAAATGCCCATCGGCAAAAGCCGGGAGCGATTCCGCATCGGCCTGCACAAAACGGATGTTGTTCACGCCCAGCGAGCGCGCCCGGGCATGGGCATAGCGCAGCACAGGTGCAGCGGTGTCGATCGCCACCACTTCCGCGTCCGGAAACGCCATCGCCAGCGGCAGCGCCGAATGGCCCACCGTGGTGCCGATGTCCAAAATGCGCCTGGGGCTCCAGCCCGGCCGCGCCTCCTTCGCCCATTTGGCCAGCGCCTGGCCGCCGCCATCGGAAAGCGCGCCCATGCCGCCGCCGGTGGTGACGAAGATTCCGCAATCATAATTGGCGCCCGCCGATACATCGCCCGGCCGTTCCTCGCCGTGATAGCTGCCCGGCATGCAATGGATATCGACCGCGCGCTGATAGGCCGGCACCGCCACGCCGGGGTCCAGTTCCAGCCCCTCGCCGTTGCCGGAGGCTTCGCGGGCGCGGGCGTCCAGCTCGTCCAGCTGGCGCAGCACGATCGAGCGGCCGTTCTGCTGGCGCATCTCCATGTTGTTGCGCTTGAGCGCGCTCCAGAAGCGGTGATAGGGGTCCGCCACCATCGCTTTCCTGATCTCGAACCGGTCCGCCGGCTCGCGGCCCTGCTCGGCCACGAACTTCGGCAGCGCCCGCTTTTCATAGGCCAGCCGGTTGCCCGGCCCCAGCGAGCCCGCCACATGCTTGTTCAGATTGGCGAGGAAGTTGAACCGCGCCCGCTCATCATGGCTGGCGCGCGGAAACACGCCGTGGGTGCCCACCATGGAATAGGGCGGCGGAATATCATCATGGGCGGCCATGGCGCGCGTCTCCTGTCCGGCAACTCTTCAGATTATGCCTGATTTTACCATCCCCGCGATGACTTCTGCTTGAACACGGGCAAAATGCTCGCGGTCCGGCGTAATCGGCTTGCCGTCCTTCAGCGCGGAATTGGCCGGCTGCACCTGGCCTGCATAGGTGGCGGCAAACAGCTCCAGCCGCTGCCGGCTCAGGTAATTGGTCATGCCCGGCTTCCTGCGTGCGCGCCGCAGCGCACCGATATCGATATCGCCAAAGGCCGTGAAGGTCTCGCCGCTGTTGGAAAGCGCCATCACATTGCCCTTCCAGTCGATCAGCGCCGAATTGCCATCGGCCGATGCAAGCGGCATCGCGGTGCCGGAAATGCCGGCGGTATTGGCGCTCACCACATAGGCCAGGTTCTCGAACGCCCGGGCGCGGCGCGCGATATTCTTGTGCGTATCCATGGGCGAACCGATTTCGGACGAGCAGTGCACAATCAGCTCCGCCCCGCGCAGCGCATGCGCCCGCGCAATCTCCGGGTAGAGAATCTCTTCCGATGCAATCGCCGCCAGCCGCCCAATGGCGGTATCGGCCACCGGAAACACCCCCTCGATCCCGTAGATATCCAGATAACGGTCCCACAGGTCATGCGGGGTAATCGCGTACATGGAATTCAGCCGCCGGTAGCGCAGCACCACAGCCCCCGCCGGGTCGATGATGAAACTGGTCTGGAAATACAGGCCCGGAAAATGGCTGTCGGTCTCATAGGCATTGCCGGCGAGGAACAGCTTCAGCCGTTCCGCGATCCGGCCCAGCGCCTCATATTCCGGCCCGCCCTCGGCAATCGCGGCCCGGTCGGCAAATTCCGATATGCCGATCCGGCCGGGGTAGGAGGTGAACAGATATTCGGGCAGCACCGCCAGCCTGAGCGGGCTGCCGCCATATTGCTCGATGAACACCTTGGCCTGCAGCAGCTGCGCCCCCACCCGCTCGATATGGGCCAGCATCGCGGCGCGCGCGGCCGCCCGGTCGGGCGCGCCCTCCACGCTCTGCGCGGTCAGCTGCATCGCCACGGCAGCATAAGGGGCAGGCGCCTCGATGCGCGGGGCCGGGTGGGGGGCTGGCTGTGCCACCGCGCTCACCGCCGGTGCCGCAAGGCCGGCTGCAAGCAGCTTTCGCCGGTCGATGTCCATAGCCGGGCTCCCATCATGCCGCCGCCGGCGCAGGGGCGGCACCCGGTGTCTCGGCGCCCGGATAGCGGCCAAGCAGCAGCGGCAGCACCGCGCCGATCAGAAACAGGCCCACAGACACCGCCAGCATCGCATCATAGCTGCCGGTCGCATCGCGCACCGCGCCGTAAATGGCCGGGCTGATGGCCGATCCGATACCAAATGGCATATACAGCATGCCGTAGATCTTGCCGTAATGCGCCATGCCGAAATAGCGGCCCGAGAGATAGGCGATAAGGTCCGATTCCGCCCCCGCCGCCAGCCCCAGCAGCACCGCTGCCAGCATCAGCGTGGAGAGCGCGCTGCCGCTGCCCATCAACATCCAGCACGAAAGCGCGGGTGCTGAAAGGATGGGTACCAGAACCGCCGGCGCCCAGAACCTGTCGAACAGCATGCCGGTCATCAGCCGGCCAAACAATATGCCCACCGCCAGCACGCTCATCACCGTGGCCCCTTGGGCAGCGGTAAAACCGTGCAGCTGGGCGATCTGCACCATGTTGATGAACGCGCCGCCAAAGGCCAGCGAAACACAGGCGATGGAAAGCCAGATCACCCAGAAGCGGTAGCCCCGAATGGCATCGCCGAGATCGAGCCCGAACAGCTTGCCGTCCGCGCCGGTCAACCCGGGGGGCCGCTCCTCAGGGCGCGGCTCGCGGAACAGCAGCCAGGCAATCGGCAGCGCCACCAGCAGCGGCAGCATGGCCAGCGTGGGAAACGCCACCCGCCAGCCAGAGCCGAACAACGCGCCGTCGATGGCCAGCCGCGCCAGTTGCGGCACCACGATGCCGGCAAGGCTGGTGCCGAGCAGCAAAATGCCCAGCGCCAGCCCGCGATTTTTCACAAACCACATGTTGATCGCCCGGCTCCAGGTAACCGGCGTGGAGCCGATGCCCACCAGCCCAACCAGCGCCCATAGCGCAAACCAGGCTGCCTTGGTGGGCGGCATGAAGGCAAACAGGGCAAAAGCGATGCCAAAGGCCAGCAGCGACAGCAGCGCCACCGGGCGCACACCAAACCTGTCCGCCGCCCCGCCATACACCGGCGACAGCAGCGCCGCGATCACCCCGAAGGTGGTTATGCCAAGGTTGATTTCGAGATAGCTCCAGCCGAGCTCTGCATGGATGGGGCCAATCACTGCCGGCAGCACATTGAACGGAATCGGCGAGGCCCCGCAGGCCACACCCACCACGCCCGATGCCAGAACCGCCCCGCCCCGCCGGAATTCACTCATCGCCCGTCTCCGCGCCCGTCTCCGCGCCCGTCTCCGCCGGTCCGGCGCCGCACATCCCCAGCCACCCGCATCAGAAAACCCGCTTGGCGCGAAGCTGCCAGAAACGCGGGTAGGAAAGATAGGTGTAATTGGCGAGGGTCGATTCGAAGAAGGTCTTGTCGAGGCAGTTCTGGCATTCCAGCGCCAGCGTCCAGGCCCGGTCATCGGTCCTGAGCGCGATGCCGCCATTTACCACCGCATAGCTCGGCGAGCGGCTGCCGGTGATGAAGTCGCCGCCAAACGGATTGGCCGGGAAAGTACGGGCCCCGCCACCGGCACCGGCGGTAACACTGCCGGTAAAGATGGTGCCATTGGCAGTGCCGGTCTCATAATCGGACCGCCATGTGATATTGGCCGAAGGCGTGATGATGATGCCGGCCGAAGGCAGCTTCAGGTCCCAGGTGCCGCCCACCGCAATCGTCCATTTGGGGGAACGGACGGGGGTGGCGATATTGCCGTTCGCATCCACAATGCCGGCGGCGCAATCGGGCGCATTATTGGGCCGGGCGCCGGCGGGCGCACTATTGGCACTGAGCGGGATCTCGCCGCCGGCCAGCTGCGCCCGGCAATCCCGAACCTGCCCGGCCACAGATTTTATGCCGAACTGGTTGGCGGTGAGATCGGTCTCATCAAACCGGTACTGGGCGTCCTGAAAGCCCATGTTGGCAAACAGGTTCAGCCCGTCGGTGGGCACGGCGGTCACCTCCAGCTCAAGCCCGCGGTTGCGGAAATCCGAGAAATTCTGGGTGAGGAAGGCAATGGTGTTGTTCGGGCGGACAAAGGCCGAGGGGCTCTGCAAGTCCTTGTTGTCCAGCCAGAAGCCGGTCACGTTCACCCTCAGCCGCCGGTCCAGCCACTCGGACTTGATGCCGGCTTCATAGCTCCATACCGTTTCGGGGTCGAACGGCAGCAGCTCCCCCGCATTGGT
>JBBQIP010000025.1:0-18463 GCA_038325045.1 Sphingomonadales bacterium | reverse complement strand
CATTTTAAAGTCGGACCGGCGGCAAATCGATGACTATTTGGGTATGGAGCCAACATTCCGGCACGGCATCTACCACGAAAGACAAGCGGAGGGAGCGTCCCTCTCGGCGGTTTCGGCGGCCAACCGGTGCAGGCTGCAGGGTATTCGGGATGCGGATTTTGCTAAGGATGCTGCCCGCCGCTGGCTTTCCGCTGCGCCAGCCGGCAGGGTGAAAGCGATATCGGCCAACGGCAGGGGAATATGCACATGGCGCCGGCGGGGGCAGCCAGAGCCAGGCAGTTGGCGGTGGGCGCAGCACTGCTGCTGGCGCTGGCCTGGCCGCTGCTGCTCTATGGCCGGCCAGCCTATTTCTTCGATTCAGTGGCGTATCTGAACAGTGGAACCCGCGGTGTGGCGATGCTGCTGGCGCGGCTGCAGGGCTGGCTGGGCGGGGATGGCGGCGTGGCGGCTGCTGCCACGGCTGCGCCGGGGGAGGGCGGCAGCCTGCGGTCCCTGCCCTATTCGCTGTTCATCGGGCTGATGGCGAGCGCCGGCGGGCAGATGCTGGGCGCGGTGCTGGCGCAAATGGCCATGCTGGCATCGGTGCTGGGCATTTTGCTGGGCCGGCTGGCGCCCGGGGCGCGGGCGCGGCCGCTGCTGCTGGCGGGCGTGGTGGTGGCGCTGTTCACTTCGCTGCCGTGGTTTGCGGTGTTCGCCATGCCCGATATGCTGGCAGGCATGCTGATTCTGGTGATCGGCCTGCTGGCAGTGCTGCCGGCCGGGGCCGGGCGATATGAAAGGCTATGGCTGGTGGCGCTCGGCAGTTTTGCGGTGGCGGCGCACGCATCGCATCTGCTGCTGGGCGGGGTGATGGTGGCAGCAGCGCTCGCCGGGCTGGCCTGGCAGGGCAAAAAGCGGGGGGAGGAAAAGCGCCGGGTGCAGCGCGCGGCCTGGGTGGCGGCGCCGCTGCTGGCCGGGGCGGCGCTCACGCTGGCAGGCGCGGTAACCGGCGTGGGCGAAGTGAGCCTGGCGCCGCGCCGGCTGCCGTTCGCGCTTACCCGGGCGATAGAGGATGGCCCGGCGCAGCGCTGGCTTCTGGCAAATTGCGGGCGCGAGCCGATGGTCATCTGCAAATTCGTGACCAAAGCGCCGCAGCGCCAGGCGGACCTGCTGTTCGGGCCGGAGGGGCTGCTCCGAAACGCCACCCCGGCCGAGCTGGACGCCATCCGCGCCGAGGAGCCGGTGATATTGCGGCAGGTGGCGCTGGCCGAGCCGGGAGCGCTGTTCACCACCGCTGCGAGCAATTTCGCGCAGCAGATGCTGCGGTTCGGGCTTGAGGAAGTGCGCTTCGACCAGCGGATAATCGCGGGCTCTGACGTGCGGTTTGCGCTGGGGCCGGCGCCCGCGATCGACCTGCGGCGGCCGTTCGGCTGGATGATCTGGCTCGGTGTTGCGGGCGCGGCGCTGGGGCTGGCGCGGCTGCGGAGTTCGCTCAATGCCACCGAACGGGGCTTGCTGGGGCTGGCGCTGGTGGGGCTGGTGGCCAATGCCGGCATCACCGGCGTGCTCTCGGCGGTGGCGGACCGCTACCAGTCGCGCGTGGTCTGGGTGCTGCCGGTGCTGGCGCTGGCTTTCTGGCTGGCCCGCAGCAGGCGGGTGGACAGCGACACCGCCACAAAGGTGACACTCGCATAGAGGTGATAGGCGAGGTGGAGGCCAAGCCCCGCCAGCCCGAGCCGCACCCCGCCACGCCGCGCCAGCAGCGCGAGGAACTGCCGGTTGATGAGCCCGTAGCTGGCGAGTGCCGCCACCGCGACCGGAAGCCCGGCCGAAAACCCGGCCAGCATGGCTGCAAGCGCCAGCACCAGCAGCAGGGAGGCGACCGCAGACCAGCGCTCGCCCGCCACCAGATTGAGGCCGGTTGCCGGCGCCCGGCCGCTGGCGATAAGCCGGCTCCAGGGCGCGGCGCGGCGGGTGATGTCGGTGCGCCAGAGCTGCCACAGCCCCCAATCCTTATGGTGGGTGCCGAGCGCTGAAGGCTCCAGCCGGATGCGGCCGCCGGCTGCCTTCAGCCGAAGCCCCAGCTCGATATCCTCGATGCTGGGCTGGCGGAACGCCGGATCGAAGCCTCCGGCTGCCAGAAACGCCTGGCGCTCGATGGCGCCGAGACCGGCCCAGAAACTATGCGCTTCAGCAGCGCTGCGCTGGTGGACGAAATGGTGGCGCAAATTGGCATAGAGCGCCGGCAGCCGCTGCGAGGCCGGACGGTCATCATAGCTGCCAAAGGCCGCCACCACGCCGGGCGCGTCCATGGCTGCTTCCAGCCGGCCGAGCGCATCCGGGTGCACCACCACATCGGCATCCACAAACACCAGCAGCGCGGCCGTGCTGGCGGCCACGCCGGCGTTGCGCATGGCGGCCGGCCCGCGCGGCGGCCCGTCATGGCCGATAACCCTTATGCCGCGGCTGGCGGCGATGGCGGCGGTGGTATCGGTGGAGCCATCATTGGCCAGCACCACTTCATCCGGCACCCGCGCACTTGCGGCCAGCCCATCGAGGCAGGCGGGCAGCGTGGCCTCGGCATTATAGGCCGGTATTACCACCACCAGCGGGCGCGGGGCTGCGCTGGTGGTGGCGGTCATTCGGCCGCCTCGCGTTTTTCCGCCACCGTGAATTCTTCGTGGTAGGAGCGTTCGACGTTCACATTCCACAGGTCGTGGTGTTCGCCCATTATGTTGCGGACCGCCAGCATGGCGGTGAGCATCGAATGGTCCTGGTTGTTGTAGCGGTGCATGCCGTTCCTGCCCACGGTCTGGAAGTTGGACCAGCCTTCCATCCAGGCGGCAATGGTATCGACAGCTTCCCGGTATTCCCCGTCATAGACCGGATAGGCCTTGGGCTGGCGGATGACGGTGCCATCGACCACATCTTCAGGGCTGGCGAGGCCGAGCTGCGTGAGCTCTGCGGTGGCCTGGGCGATGAGGTCGCGGTTGTCCTTCGCCCACAGGCCGTCGCCTTCGTGGCAGAAATATTCGAGCCCGATGCTGGCGCGGCCGGGATCGGGCACCATGGCTTCGGACCAGGAGCGGAAATTCTGGATGCGCCCCACCGACACTTCGGGGCTGTGCACATAAATCCAGTTGTCCGGAAACGGATCGGGCTTGTCGAGGATCAGCACCACGATCAGGAAATCGCGGTATTTGAGCCGGGCGGCGGCAGCGCGCACCGCGGCGGGCGCGGGCGGGTCCATCGCCTCCACCATCGTGGCCATGGGCATGGACGAGATGAAATGATCGGCCTCCAGCCGATAGGCGCGGGGGCGCTCGGGGGCGGACACATCGTCCACATCGATGGCAGTGACCCGGCTGCCATCATGGTGGATGCGCGTCACCCGCTGCTTCAGGGTCACGCTGCCGCCACGCTCGACAATCCGCTCGGCAAAGGCATCCCACATCATTCCCGGGCCGAGCGGAGGATATTCGAACTGTTCGATGAGGCTGGCGGTATCGTTGGCGCCGGTAATCGCGTTCAGCACGGCAGACTTCAATGAAAGGTTCTTGATCCGCTGCGCTGCCCAATCGGCGCGGATTTCGGTGCAGGGTATGCCCCAGACCTTTTCGGTATAGCTGCGGAAGAAATGGCCATAAAGGCGGTTGCCGAAGCGGTTCACCACCCATTGTTCGAAGTTTTCCTCCACCGGGTTGGGGCGGATCTGGCTGAGCGCATAGCTGCCCATGATCCGCACTGCCTCCACCGGGCCCATATTGCCGAGCGCGTTGAAGATTTTCAGCGGGTAATGGTAATATTTGCCCTGATAATAGATGCGGCTCATCCGTGGCCGGGTGATGAACTTGTCGCCCAGCACCTCGCGCCACAGCGCCTCCACCTCGCCCACTTTGGTGAAGAAGCGGTGACCGCCGATATCGAACCGGTAGCCTTTGTATTCCTCGGTGCGGGCAATGCCGCCCAGCTGGCCGTCTGCCTCCAGCACCAGCGGAACCGCCTTGTTGTCGGTGTACTTTTGCAGCGCATAGCCGGCGGTGAGGCCGGCAGGGCCGCCGCCGATGATGGCAACCACCGGGGGCTTGGGTTCGGTCATGTCAGGCGGCTTCCTTGTTTATCAGTTTTGCGCGCGGCGGGGCCGGGTGGCGGCTCTCTGCCCGGTAGCCGGCGACCATGGCGAATTGCGAAAGCACCATCAGCGCCGAGCGCGGCAGCGCGCCCAGCCCGGCAGTGCGAACCGGGTGGAGCATGAGCGCTGCATAAAAACCCAGTGGCTCGCGGCGGGGCTGTGCATCGCCGCCGGCCGCGAGCACCCGGTGCAGGTGGCGGGCACCGCGGCCATAATTGCGGTGCTGGCGCCAGAAGCCGGCAAGATCGAGCTTATGCGCATGGCCCACCCGCGCACCGGGGGCGAAGCGCAGCCGGCCGCCACGCGCCCGCCAGCGCAGGCCGAATTCACGGTCTTCGGCCGCCGCCAGTGGAAAGCTTTCATCAAAACCGCCCAGCGCCAGAAACCGGTCGCGGTGGCAGCCGATGTTGTTGGAGGTGAAGAACGGCGCCTCGCCCGCCTCGGCCCCGAACCACTCGTAAAGAAAATCCACCAGCTCCTGGCTAGCGGTGGCGAAGATATTGCCGGGCAGCGCGTTCAGCACCGCACCGCCGGCCAGGGCATCGGGCGCCTGTTCCAGTGCTGCCGCCAGCGCGCCGATCCAGCCCGGCTCGGGCAGGCAATCATCGTCGGTGAAGGCCAGCAGCGCGCCCGAGGCGGCAGCTGCGCCGGCGTTGCGCGCCGCCGCCGGGCCGGCATTGGCCTGGCGCAGCACAGTGAGCGCCAGCGCCGGCCGATACTGCTCGACATGGGGCGCCAGCGGCTCGGGGCTGCCGTCATCGACCACCACCACCTCGAAATCAGCTTTGGGAAAATCGCTTGCCGCCAGCGCCTGCAGGCAGGCCGCCAACCGCTGCGGCCGCGCATAGGCAGGGATGACCACCGAGATGCGCGGCACCGCCATCAGCAGCTGCCGGGAAGCCGCAGCGCAGTTGTCAGCGTGGCTGGCACCCCAAAAACCCCATCATTGCCGGAATTCCGATAGTTTACGGCGATTCAGCGGCTTTGTCAGCCGGCTACTTCCGCACCGCAGCAAAGCGGCCGCACCGGAGCGCTGTTCAGCGCTGCCAGACCTTGCCGGTCGCGGCGGATTGCCGCGCGATTTCGACCAGCTGCAGCGCTGCAAGACCATCGGCCAGAGCCGGGCTGGCCGGCTGCTTCTGGCTGGCGGCAGCCACAAAGGCGGCGAAGGCACGTGCAAATGACGGCTCGAAACCCGGCCGCCGCAACAACAGCCTAGGGTCCAGCCCCGCCAGCGCCGCTCGCCCGCGCTCCAGCCGGCTTTGCCCGGCGAGCGTTTCCGGCGGCCGGGGCCGGGGGTCGGACGTGCTGGCCCGGTACAGGCCACGCTGTGTCACCAGTTCGATTTCGTTGCTGTTTAAGCCTGCACGTTGCGCAAACAGCAGCTGGAAGCCAAGGCCGGAGGCGAGGCTGCCACTCAGCATGGCAACATCGGGGCTATTCGCGAGGCTGCGTTCGCGCGCGTGGAGGGTGGCCACCGGATCACCTGGAAACAGCCAGCGCAGCAGATCGAGATGGTGGGAGCCAAGCATCGACAGCGCGCCGCCGCCGGTTGCGGGGTCGGTCTTCCACCCGGCGTGGGATTGGCGCGCCGAGGTAAAGCGGGTGCGGACCGCGAGCACCGGGCCGGTCTCTCCACTGTGCAGCTGCGCCCGCAGCGCCTCGAACGCCGGGTTGAAGCGGAAGTTGAAGCCGATCTGTGCGGTGCGTCCGCGCGCGGCGGCCACCAGCGCCTTGCCGTCTGCCACGCCGAGCGCCAGCGGCTTTTCGAGATAGACCGCAAGGCCCGTCTTGAGCGCGGCAGACGCTATCGGCAGGTTGAGCGCGGGAGCGGCGCAGATCACCACGCCGTCCAGCCCTCCGGCGGCCAGCAGCGGCTCCCAGCCCGGGTAGCGGCGCGCTGCCGGCGCCAGCATTCCTGCGCGGGCGAGATTTTCCGCATCCGGATCGGCGACCGCGACCACTTCGCACCCGGCCAGCCGGGCGAGCGCCGGCAAATGCACCAGCCGGGCGATATGCCCGCAGCCGATGATGCCAAGCCTGATCATGCGTCTGCCGCCGCCCTGAGCAGGGGAGCCTGTCGCCGCTCCGCCACGCCGTAGCCGAGCGCGGTGGCCGCAAGCCACAGCCCCGCCGCAACCGGTGGCACCGCTGCAAAACCGGCCAGCAGTGCTGCAAGCGTTGCACTGCCAAGGGCGAGTGTGGAGGCGGTATCCAGCGAGGCCAGCCCCTCGCGGCGCTTGAGGACCATGCTCATGGCGATATTGCTGAACAGCATGGCCGCAGCCGCGGCAAGGGCAGCGCCACTGGCCCCCAGCACGGGGATTAGCCAGAGCTCGGCTGTGAACAGCATGATGAGCGTAAGCCCTCGTATCAGCACCAGCGTGCCGGCATGGCCGGCAAGCTTCAATACCTGCGCATTATGGCCAAAGCCGATGTTGACCAGCGCGCCGGCGACCAGCAGCATGAGCGGGGCATAGGCGCTCTCATAGCTGCCGAACAGGCCGAGCACCGGCTGGCCGAGCAGCGCAATTCCGGCGGCTGCAAACAGCCCCACCACCAGTGCAACCGCCCGGGTGAGCCGATAGGTTTGCGCGACGCCGGCAGTATCGCGCCCGGCCAGCAGCCGGCCCATGCGCGACTGGAGCGCCGGCAGCAGCAGATCGCGGCCCAGCTCGACCACGATGACCAGCCGCAGCGCGATGCCGAAATCCGCCACCGCCAGCGCCGTGCCGAGCACGCCGAGCATGAGCAGATCGATCCGCCGCGTGCCTTCGAACGCCAGCCGCGAGACCAGCAATTGCAGGCCAAGGCGGATTTGGCCGGGTTGCAGCTTTGGCCGCAGGCCCAGCGGCGGGCGGCGAGAATCGAGCGCGAACAGCACAAGCGGCAGCAGCGCGACCAGTATCTCCAAGCCGATAACCGCCGGAACCCCGCCGCCATAGCCCAGCGCCAGCGCCAGCAGCGGCACCCGGAGCAGCTGGCCCGACAGCGGATAATATTGCCCCGCCGCCACCCGCCCCGATGCAATGAACCAGGCCTCCAGCACGCTCATCATGGCCAGAAGCGGCACCGTGACGGCCAACCCTGCAAGCCAGAGGCCCAGCCCCGGCAACGAGCTGAGCGCGCCCAGCGCGGGCGCCGCCGCTGCCAGCAGCAGCGCCAGCCCCGCGCCGATGCCAAGGCTGGTCCACAGCGCGGCCGTAATGAGGGCCGAAGCCTCCTCCCCGCGCGCCACCCGCACGCTCACCACCTGGTCCAGCCCCAGCGTGGCCGGAAAGCTGACAAACCAGACCAGCGCGATGGCAAAGACATAGCTGCCATATTCTGCCTTGCCGAACAGCTGCGTGGCCAGCCAAAGCGCTGCAAAGGCCGCTCCATAAAGCCCCGCTCGGGCGACCAGCGTGGCAAGCGCGCTGTCAAACCAGGAGGCGGATGCGGGCACCCTGCTCAGCCGAGATGCAGCCGGGCCGGGGCCAGCGCCAGCGGCGCGGCGCGGTGGCTGGCGAGGATGAGCCCGGTGCCGGTTGCATCAAGCCAGTGGCCGAGCCGCGCCACCAGCTGCGCCTCGGTGGCGGCGTCCAGCCCTTCGGTCGGCTCATCGAGCAGCAGCCATGGCCGGCCGGCAAGCAGCGCCCGGGCCAGCGCCAGCCGCTTGCGCTGGCCACCCGAAAACTGCCCGGCCCCCTCCCCCAGCCATTCCGCCAGCCCGGCCGGCAGCGCCCGCACATCATCGGCCAGACAGGCCACCTCAAGGGCGGCCCATAGCGCCTCATCGGCAAGCCCGGGTGCGGCCAGCCGCAAATTATCGGCAATTGTTCCGGCGAGCAGCGCCGGAGCCTGCGGCGCCAGTGCAAAGCGGGCGGCAAGGGCGGCAAAACCAGTCGAAATGGCAGGCTCTCCCGCCACCAGCAGCGTTTCGGGCGCATCCGCGCGCCAGCCGGCCAGCGTTTCCAGAAGCCGTGTCTTGCCGCTGCCCGATCGGCCGATGAGCGCCAGCCGCCCGCCCGGCGCCAGTGCATGGCCGCCGACAAGAAGCGATTCCCCGGCGGCTTGTGGCAGCGGGTCCGGGTTCGCCTCGGGCTCGGGCACTTCGGCAAGCGCTGCCAGCCTGGCGTGCGCCGATGCCACCGCCGCTTCCCGCGCCCGCGCCCTGTGCCAGCTGCCCTGCGCCTCTGCCGCGCCCGCAGCCGCAAGTGCCGCCAGCGCCGCAAGTGCTGCACTGGCACCCGCCGCCGCTGCCGCCAGCGCCACCAGCGCCGCCAGCGCCGGCCCGGCCGCGACCAGCAGCCCGGCAAGCCGCGCATCACCGCGCGCCATCCGGCTGCGCTCCCGGTCCATAGCGGCCGCCAGCGCCGCGATATCGGCGCTTACCGCCTCTGCAAGGCCATAAACCGCGATCTCGGCGCCGGCTGCCAGCACGGCGGTTGTGGCGGCCTTGAGCGCGCCGGCAGCCTCCCTTGCTGCCGCTGCCGGCGTATCGATGTGGCGCCGGGCAATCTGGCGCGCGGCCGGCGCCAGTGCGGCCAGCCCCAGCGCCATCACCAGCGCTGGCTGCCAGCCCGCGCACAGCGCCAGCAGCACCGCCAGCACCGCGCCTGCCAGCGCCGCCGGGCCGGCCGGCGCGCGGATGATCGCATCTTCCAGTGCATCCACATCGCCGGTCAGGCGTGCCAGCCCTTCCGCCGTTGCCATTGCCGCCAGCCGGCGCGGGTCACGCGCCGCTGCCCTTGCAAACAGCGCCGGGCGAAGCTCCGCCAGCGTGGCCAGTGCTGCGGCGTGCGACCACAGCCGCTCCAGATAGCGGCCACCGGTTCGCACCACCGCCGCCAGCCTTATGCCCGCCGAGGGCAGCAGGTAGTTATAGGCCGCCAGCGCCGCACCGCCGGCGGCCCCGGCCAGCGCGGCGCCGGCCAGAAACCAGCCGGCCAGCCCAAGCAGCCCCACGCCGGCCACCGCCGCCAGCGCTGCCGCCAGCGAGGCCCTGGCCAGCCCGGCAGCACGGCGCTGACGGCCGGCGGCGAGCAGCGCATCGAGCGCCGCTGCTCCCGGTTGCGCGCTGGTGGTGAGCGGCTGCGCGCGGGCGGTCACAGCGCCACCTCGGCATCGGCGGCGGCAATCAGGGCGGGATCATGGCTGGCCACCAGCAGCGCATGGGTGCGCGCCAGCGCCTGCAGCGTGGCGATGAGCGCGGCAGCAGTGGCCCTGTCGAGATCGGCGGTCGGCTCATCGAGCAGCAGCAGCGGGCGCGCAGACGCGAGGGCGCGGGCAATGCCGAGCCGCCGCCGCTCGCCGCCAGACAGGCCGGAGCCATCGGCATCGAGCATCGCCTCCAGCCCGCCGGGGCGGCTGGCCAGCAGCGGCGCCAGCCCGGCTGCCTCGGCGGCGGCGGCAATCTCTGCCGGCGTTGCATCTGCGCGGCCGAGCGCGATGTTGCGGGCGATGGTGCCGGCCAGCACCAGCGGCCGCTGGCCGGCCCATGCCGCCGGTGCCGGCGCGCCCGCCTCCCAAAGGAGCGCGCCGCCGGCCAGCGGCCGCAGCCCCGCCACCGCCGCCAGCAGGCTGGATTTGCCGCTGCCTGTAGGGCCGTGGATCACCACCAGCCCCCGCTCCGGCACCACCAGGCTTACCGGGCCTACCGAGACCCCGTTTTCGTACGCTATTTCGGCCGCCTGCAGCTGCAGGCCCGCAAAGGGCGCGGGCGGCAGCGGCGCAGGCAGCGGCGGCAGCTCGTCCGAAAGCGCGAGCATGGCCGCTTCGCCGGTCTGGCGGTCGTGATAGGCAGCCGCAAGCCGGCGCATGGGCAAATAGAATTCGGGCGCCATGGCGAGCGCGAAAAACGCCGCCGCCAGCCCCAGCGCTTCGGGCGGCGGGAACGGCAGTTCGCCAAGCAGGCTGAACCCGCAATAGACAGCGACCAGCGCCACCGACAGCGCTGCCAGAAATTCAAGGATGCCGCCCGACACAAAGGCCACACGGAACAGCGCTATGGTGCGCTGCGACACCTCGTCGCTGGCCATGGCCAGCTGGCGGCCCACCCGATCCTCCGCACCGAAGCTGCGGACTTCCGGCAGCGCGCGCAGCCGGTCGAGGAACAGGCCGTTCAACCGGCCGATGGCGGCGAGCTGGCGATCGGCCGATACCCGCGCCGCAGTGCCGGCAAGCGCCATGCCCAGACCGAAGGGCAACAGGGTGACAAGCATGATTCCGGCTGCCACCGGGCTGGCCAGCGCCACCAGCCCCGCCACCAGCAGCGGCGCCACCCGCGCGGCCCTGGAAAGCGGCCGGTAGCGCGCGCCAAGCCCTTCTATTGCTTCGATTGTATCGACTGCGCGGGCGGCATCTTCACCCGCCATCCGGCCCCTTGAAAAGGCGGTACCGAACAGCACCGGCAGCCGGGCCGCGCGCAGCTGGGCCTTTTCCGCCACCGCCGCCGCCATGCCGACATCCAGCGCTTTTGCCTGCACGGCGGCGCGCAACAGGCCGGCCAGAACGATGGCGCCGGCGCCGGCATAAACCGACTGCGCGTTGCCCCAGCCGGCAACCAGCAGTGCCAGCCCGGCCGCAAACAGCGCCGCACCGGCCACGTCGAGGAGCCACCAGAACGAGGCCCGGCGGGCAATGGCGGGCTTGTCGTGCCCCAAAGGCTCGGCGCCACTCACTTGGCCTGTCATTCCCTTTGCGTTAGATCAAACCGGTCGGAGCAGACCCCGGATAGGGGTACCTCCATAGCGTCCATCCGGGCGAACAACAGGTGGTTGATGATCGATTTCGCCGTAGTGGAAATGTCCCGGCTGCAGTTCGCGCTGACCGCCATGTATCATTTCCTGTTCGTGCCATTGACGCTCGGCCTTTCCTTCATGCTGGTCATCATGGAAAGCATTTATGTGATGACCGACAAGCCGGTCTGGCGCGATGCCACGCGCTTCTGGGGCAAGCTGTTCGGCATCAACTTCGTGCTCGGCGTTGCCACCGGGCTTACCATGGAGTTCCAGTTCGGCACCAACTGGTCCTATTATTCGCATGCCGTTGGCGATGTGTTCGGCGTTCCGCTGGCCATCGAAGGCCTGATGGCGTTCTTCCTCGAAGCTACCTTTGTGGGGCTGATGTTCTTCGGCTGGGACAAGCTTTCCAAGCTGGCGCATCTGGGCGTCACCTTCATGGTCGCTATCGGCACCAATTTTTCGGCACTGTGGATTTTGCTCGCCAATGGCTGGATGCAGAACCCGGTCGGCAGCCGCTTCAACCCTGATACCATGCGCATGGAGCTCACCTCGATCATGGAGGTGATCATGAACCCGGTGGCGCAGGCCAAGTTCGTGCACACGGTTTCGGCCGGCTATGTGACCGGCGCGGTGTTCGTGCTCGGTGTATCGGCATGGTTTCTGCTCAAGGGCCGGGCAGTGGCGGTGGCGCGGCGCAGCTTTGTGGTCGCCGCCAGCTTCGGGCTGGCCGCCTCGCTCTCGGTGGTCATATTGGGCGACGAATCGGGCTATGCGCTGACCGCGAACCAGAAGATGAAGCTCGCCAGCATCGAGGCGATGTGGGACACCCAGCCGGCGCCCGCCGGGCTCACCCTGTTGGGCATACCCAGCATGAAGGACCGTGAGACCCATTATGAGGTGCAGGTGCCCTGGGTGCTGGGCATCATCTCTACCCACAGCTTTGATGGCGAGGTGAGCGGTATCAACGCGCTGGTGGCAACGGCGGCACTGCGCGTGCAGCGGGGCATATTGGCCTATGATGCGGTGGAAAAGCTCAAGCTGGACCGGAACAATCTGGCCGCGCGCGAGCAGTTCGAGACCTACCGCGCCGACCTTGGCTATGCGCTGCTGCTGAAGCGATTCATCGCCGATCCGCGTGCGGCAACCGGCGTGGAGATTGAAAAAGCGGCGCGCAGCACGGTTCCCAATGTGCCGGCGATGTTCTTCATCTTCCGCGGCATGGCGGGGCTGGGCTTCTTCTTCATTGCGTTCTTTGCCTACGCTTTCTGGCGCGCATCCAAGCACCGGTTCGAGGCGGACTGGTTTTTGAAGCTTGCCGTGGTGGCCATTCCGCTGCCGTGGGTGGCTGCCGAAACCGGCTGGCTGCTGGCCGAGCTTGGTCGCCAGCCCTGGGTGGTGGAAGGGCAGCTGCCCACCTTCCTTGCCGCATCCAGCCTGTCCATGGGGCAGGTCTGGACCACGATCATCGGCTTCACGCTGCTCTATGGCACGCTGGCGGTGATCATGGTGCGGCTGATGCTGGCCGCTATCCGGCACGGGCCGGAGCGTTCCGCACCGCGCCCGGAAACAGTGCCGCTGCCTGCCCATCCGGGCGGCTTCGCGTTGCCGGCGGAATAGTCCGACATGCTGCCCTCCTTCTTCGATTACGAGACCTTGCGGCTGATCTGGTGGCTGCTGGTAGGCGTGCTGCTGATCGGCTTTGCGCTTACCGACGGGTTCGATCTGGGGGTGGCGGCGGTGCTGCCTTTCATTGCCCGCACCGATGAGGAGCGGCGGCTGGTCATCAACTCGATCGGCGCCACCTGGGAGGGAAACCAGGTCTGGTTCATCCTCGGCGGCGGGGCGATCTTCGCGGCCTGGCCCCATGTATATGCGATAAGCTTTTCGGGCTTTTATCTGGCCATGTTCGTGGTGCTGGCAGCGCTCATCCTGCGCCCGGTGGCGTTCAAATACCGCTCCAAGAGCCCCGATCCGGCGTGGCGGAACCGCTGGGACTGGGCGCTGTTCATCGGCGGCTTCGTGCCGGCGCTGGTGTTCGGGGTGGCGGTGGGCAATGTGCTGACAGGCGTGCCCTTTTCGCTCGATTCCGATCTGCGGAGCTTCTGGTCCGGTTCGCTGCTCGATCTGTTCACGCCGTTTCCGCTGCTGGCCGGGCTGCTTTCGGTCGCCATGCTGGTGCTGCACGGGGCTGGCTGGCTGAGCCTGAAAATCGAGCATGGCCCGGTGCTGGACCGGGCGAAGCGCTGGGGCACCGCCGCGGCGGTACTGTCCATCGCGCTTTTCATTGCCGGCGGCGCGTTCATGGCCTGGGGGGATTTCGGCTTCCGGCTCGCCGGGCCGGCGGTACCCGATGGCCCCTCCAACCCGCTGTTCACCGGCGCGGTTGCAGCGCCCGGTGCCTGGCTCGACAATTATGATCGCTTTCCCTGGATGGTAATCGCACCGGCGCTGGGCCTCACTGGCCCGCTGGTGGCGCTCGCCGGCATCTGGCGGCGGTCGGACGTGGCGGTATTCCTGGGCTCCTCGCTCGCCGTTGTCGGCACGATCAGCACCGTGGGGCTTTCCATGTTCCCGTTCATCCTGCCCTCCAGCGTGCAGCCGATGGCCAGTCTCACGGTCTGGAACGCCTCTTCAAGCGAACTGACACTGTGGATCATGCTGCTGGCAGTGGTTGTGCTGCTGCCGATCGTGCTCCTTTACACCGCCTGGGTGTTCAAGGTGCTGTTCGGCCGGGTAACGACGGCCGACGTGCGCACCAACTCCGACTTTTACTGAGAAGGCTAGGCTATGTGGTATTTCACGTGGATCCTCGGCCTTGGGCTCGCGGTGGTGTTCGGCATCGTAAACGGGCTGTGGCACGAGTATAAAGCGGACGATGATATTGATAGCGATTGATCGATAGGGATTGATCGACAGGGCCCCCGCCGCCAGCGCCACCACGCGCTGGGTGCTGATCGCGCTGCTGTTCACCGGCACCGCGCTCAACTATGTCGACCGGCAGGTTCTGGCGCTTTTGAAGCCCACGCTTGAGGCCGAATTCGGCTGGTCGGACCAGGATTTCGCCCATCTTGGGTCGGTTTTCCAGCTTTCCGCCGCCGCCGCCCTGCTGGTGGTGGGCTGGTTTGTGGACAAGTTCGGGGTGCGGCTGGCCTATGGCCTGGCCGTGGCGGTGTGGAGCCTTGCCGGCCTGGGCCATGCCGCTGCCCGCACGGTGAGCCAGTTCGTGGTGGCCCGCGCAGTGCTGGCGGTTGCCGAGAGCGTGAACACGCCCGCAGCCGTGAAGGCGGCGGCCACCTATCTGCCGCTGAAGGAACGCTCGCTGGGGCTGGGGCTGGTGAACACCGCCCCCAATATCGGCGCCGTCCTTACCCCGCTGCTTATCCCGCCCATGGCATTGGCTTTCGGCTGGCAGGCGGCGTTCATCGTGACCGGGGGGCTGGGTTTTGTGTGGCTGGCCTTCTGGTGGGCCGGCACGCGCCGGTTGCAACCGCTGGCAGCACCCGCAGCCGGCACCGCGAGCACCACCAGCTGGGCGGTGCTGCTGGCAGACCGGCGAAGCTGGGCGGTGATCGGCGCCAAGGCGCTGACCGACTGTGTGTGGTGGTTCCTGCTGTTCTGGACGCCGGACCTGTTCGCCCGGGTGTTCAAGATGAGCCAGGCCGCTCTCGGCGGGCCGATTGCGCTCATCTACACCATGGCAGCGCTTGGGGCATTGAGCTCGGGCCTGTTGTTCCCCAGGCTCCTCGAGCGCGGGCTCTCGGTAAATGCCGCGCGCAAGGGCTCCATGCTGTTCTATGCCGTGCTCATCCTGCCCGTTGGGCTGGCGCTGGGGGCCGGCAGCCCATGGTCGGCGGCGCTGCTCATCGGGCTGGCGCTGTTCGCGCACCAGGGCTTTTCCACCAACATCTTCGGCATGACCGCCGATATCGTGCCCGCCGCGCGCGTCGGCTCGGTGATGGCAGCAGGCGCCATCGCCGGCAACCTGACCGGGCTCGGCATCATCGAGCTGACCGGCTGGTCGCTCACCAACAACATAGGCTATTGGCCGATGTTCCTGATCGCCTCCTTCGCCTATCTGGCCGCACTGCTCCTCATCCAGCTGGTGCTCCCGGTCATCCGCCCGGCGCAGGACTGATCAAGGCCTCCGGCGGCCGGGGCCGCAGGCCGCAGCCGCCGGAGGCTAACGCGCGGTAGCCAGCACTTCATCGACAAAAGCCGGCACCAGTTCGCTCGCCGCCCCGCGCCGGCTTTCATCGAAATTGCGGCTGCCGGCACTTTCATCGAGGTTGAGTTCCAGCGTGCGCGCGCCTGATGCGCGGGCGGCATCCACAAAACCGGCGGCGGGGTAGACCGCGCCCGACGTGCCAATGGAGACGAACAATGTGGTGCGGGCAAGCGTGAGGTAGATATGGTCCATCTCATAGGGCATCTCGCCGAACCACACGATATCGGGGCGGAGCCGGTCCGGCGCTGCGCAGGCCGGGCAGCTGTGCGGCACGCCCAGCCGGCCCTGCCAGGCAGGTGCTGCGCCGCACGCCGTGCACAGGGCGCGCTTCAGTTCGCCGTGCATATGGATGAGCCGCCGGTTGCCGGCGCGTTCGTGCAGATCATCGACATTCTGGGTGATGAGGAGGAAGCTCTTGCCCAGCGCTGCCTCCAGCCGCGCCAGCGCATGGTGGGCTGGGTTGGGGGCGACATGCTCCAGCGCTGCGCGGCGCTCATCGTAAAAGCGCTGCACCAGCGCCGGGTTGCGGCGGAAGCCTTGTGGCGTGGCCACATCCTCAATCGAGTGGCCCTCCCACAGCCCGTCGGCACCGCGGAAGGTGGGAACGCCGCTTTCAGCCGAAATGCCGGCGCCGGTCAGGACGGTTATCATCATTATACTGCTGGTTACGGCCTGTGGGCGCCGGGCTCAATCGTTCGTGGCGTGCGATGCCGCTTGAAAGCCGCCGCGCAGAGTTCCATCCTTGGCGCATGAGCATCAAGATCGGCATATCGGGCGCGGGCGGCCGCATGGGGGCGGCGCTGCTGGCGGAAATGGCAAAGGCAGCGCCCGCGCTTGTGCTTGCAGGGGCTATCGACCGCGCCGGGCATCCGCGCATCGGCGAGCCGCTGGGGCCGGAGTTTCCGGCGCAGCTCACGCTGTGCAGCAACCCCGGGCCGCTGGCGCGGGCGAGCGATGTGATAATCGATTTCACCAGCCCGGCAGCGCTTGAAGGGATGCTCGACGCTGCCTGCGACGGCAAGGCGGCGCTGGTTATCGGCACCACCGGGCTGATGGCTGCCCACCATGCGATGATCGACCGGGCGGCTCGCTCCGTGCCCATATTGCAGGCGGCGAACACATCGCTCGGGGTGGCGCTGGTAGCGCGGCTGGTGGAGGCCGCCGCCCGGGCGCTGGGGCCGGACTGGGACATAGAAATTGCCGAGCTGCACCACCGCGAGAAGCTGGATGCGCCCTCGGGCACCGCGCTGGCGCTGGGGGAGGCGGCGGCGCGCGGGCGCGGCATTGCGCTGGCTGGCCATTCGGAAGCGGGCCGCGACGGCACCGATGCGAAGCGCAAGCCCGGTGCAATCGGCTTTGCCAGCCTGCGCGGGGGCACCGCCGCCGGAGACCATCTGGTGATGCTGCTGGGGGAAGGCGAACGGGTGGAGATTGGCCACCGCGCCGAAAACCGGTCGATATTTGCCTGCGGCGCGCTGAAGGCGGCTGCGTGGCTCGCCGGCAAGCCGGCCGGACGCTATACGATGGGTGACGTGTTGGGGCTTCCGGCCCTGTAACGGGCCAGAACGCCCTCTATCACCGCGCCCACTTCGCGGCGCTCCCCGGGGCTGAGGAAGCGGCCCACCCGCACCCGCCGGCCCTGCGCTGCCAGCCACAGGCTTACATCGCCCAGCGCTGTCTCCTCCATCTGCACCCGGGTCCAGAGCGGCTCGAACCCTATGCGCGCGGTCTGGCCCCTGGCGCTCACCCGGGTGAACTCCAGCCGGCCTTCGGCAAGCAGCAGATGTTCATGGCCACGACCCGAGGCGTAGGAGGCGCGGAAAGCCCACCACAGCAAGGCCAGATCCACCGCCATGAACGGCAGAATCGGCCATGCCCCGAGCGCCAGGAACCGCAGGCCCAGGAGCAGGAATACCAGGCCGACCGCGCCTACCACCAAAGGCACCTGCCGCCGGTCGAAAGACCGGTTGGGGGTGAGGGTAAGATCGAGCAGCGCGGTCATGCGCGGCACGTTAGCCCGATCTGGCTGGACTTGCACCAGACATGCCGCCACACCGGCGGGCGTGATCCAGCCGCCCCCCGCCACCCCGGTCCGGTCGATGAGCAAGGCCAAGGTCGTGCGGTTTTACGAGACCCTGGCCGGGCTGCACGAAACGCCGCGCACCGAGCTGGAATATTCCAACCCCTTCACCCTGCTGGTGGCGGTCGTGCTCTCTGCCCAGTCAACCGATGTGGGGGTGAACCGCGCCACCCGCGGCCTGTTTGCGCTGGCCGATACGCCCGAAAGGATGCTGGCACTGGGCGAGGAGAAAGTGCGCGGCCATATCCGCACCATCGGGCTGTTCAACACCAAGGCGAAAAATGTGATCGCGCTTTCGGCCCGGCTGGTGGCGCTGCACGGCGGCGAAGTGCCACGCAGCCGCGAGGCGCTGGAGGCGCTGCCCGGCGTGGGCCGCAAGACCGCCAATGTGGTGCTGAACGAAGCCTTTGGGGAGGAGACGTGCGCGGTCGATACCCATATCTTCCGGGTGGCGAACCGAACCGGGCTGGGGCCGGGGCGCACTGTGCTGGCGGTGGAGCACGCCGTTCTGGCCGCCACGCCGAAGCGCTTTCGCCGCCATGCGCACCACTGGCTGATATTGCACGGCCGCTATGTGTGCACTGCCCGTAAGCCCAGATGCGGCGAATGCCCGGTGGAGGCCTGCTGCAACTTTGACGAGAAGGCGCGCTTTGCCGCAGCCGCCAGCGGCAGGAATTAAGATCGGGTTCACCGCCGATGCTGCAGAAGCGGGTCTGGTTCTGGTTGCTTGGCTTTACGCAAACACTGTATCCTTGCGGTCATGTCTTTTGAAAGGATCGGACCATGAAGCGCTCCGCTTGGCTTCTGCCGATAGTCGCCTGGTTTGCAGCAGCGCCGCTGGCTGCGCAGGACAAGAAGATCGCCGAGTTAAAACCGATCGGCGAGGCTAAAAACTGCGTTCTGCTCCAGCAGATTCGAAGCACGCAGGTGATCGACGATTCGACCATCGATTTCTATATGCGGGACGGAGAGGTGCTGCGGAACCGGCTCCCCAACAGCTGCCCCCAGCTCGGCTTCCAGCGCACCTTCGGCTACCAGACCAGCATCTCCCAGCTTTGCAATGTAGACATCATCACCGTGCTGATTCCGAACAGCCCGGTGGGACGGGGTGCCAGCTGCGGCCTGGGCAAGTTCACGCCCATCGAGAAACCCAAGAGGTAGCTCCGCTTCCGGCTGCTTGCGCCACTGGCATTGCCGGGAAAGCGCTGCTAGGGAGCGGCAACGCATCCGTAGCTCAGCTGGATAGAGCGCTGCCCTCCGAAGGCAGAGGTCGGGGATTCGAATTCCTCCGGGTGCACCATTGCCCCATCGCGCCGCCGCTA
>JBBQIP010000024.1:0-18966 GCA_038325045.1 Sphingomonadales bacterium | reverse complement strand
CGTCCCGCAGTGTCGCCATCCTGCCGGCGCTTGGCCTGCTGGCGCTCTGGTTGGCTGTGGTCACGGCAATTTTCCTGCTGGCTGCACGCCGTTTGGCAGCGCACGCGGCATGAACAGCATCGTCCGCGAGGCCTGGCTTCTGGGCCGCAACCGTGCAGCGCTGGCAGGGCTGCTTCTGCTGGCTATCTGCGCCGCCGCCGCCGTCGCGTTGGGCCTGGCCAGCGTGGCGCGCGACCAGGCAGCTATCGCGCGCATGCTGGCCGGACAGCCAGCAGAGGAGGCCGCATTGGCGGCGTTCGTGCACGACCCCGGCGACGGCGCCTATTATGGCTTCCAGCCCACTTGGGACCCGCCATCCGATCTGGCCTTTGCCGCACTGGGCAGCCGCGATATCGCGCCTGCCATGCTGCGGGTGCGCGCGCTGCCACTGGAAGGCCAGATTTACGAGAATGAAGCCGGCAACCCCGAACTGGCGCTGCCCGGCCGCTTCGATCTGGCGTTTGTCGCCGTCTATCTGGCGCCGCTGGTGCTTATTGCGCTGCTGCACGATCTCTGGTCGGGCGAACGCGAGGGCGGACGTCTGTTCGCGCTGCAAGCCACGCCTTCGGCACGTTGGCGGCTATGGGCACCCCGCGTGGCAGTGCGGGCTGGCGGCGCGACGCTGGCGCTGCTGCTGCCATTCACGGTCGGCGCCGCGATGTCCGGCACCGCCGCGCCGCGCGCTCTGGGCTTTGCCGGGCTGCTGCTGCTGGTCTGCTTGTTCTGGACTTTTGTGTCGTTGCTGGTTGCCCGGCGCACCGCCTCGTCCGCGGTTAACGCTGCTTCGCTCGCGGCGCTGTGGTTCGGCCTCACTCTGGTGGCGCCTGCGGCTGCGGGATTGGCCATCAACGCCGCCGTCGCCGTGCCCGACGGCGCCGCGATGGCCCGTGAGAACCGCGAGGAGGTGCACGCCGGCTGGGACAAGCCCAAAGCCGAAACCATGGCACGCTTTGTTTCCGTCTATCCGGTCTTTGCGGATCGCGCCGCTGTCCCCCAAACCTTCACTTGGAAATGGTATTTTGCCTTTCAGCATCTTGGCGATCTGCATGTAGCGGCCCAATCGCAAGCCTATCGTGGCGGCATCGCCCGCCGCGCCGAACTGGCCAGCACCGCCGGCTGGCTGTTGGCGCCGGCTGGCCTTGCCCAAGCCATGGCCGCAATGGCCGGTACAGATGTGACGGCGCAGCTGACCTATCAACAGCGTATCCGCGCCTATCACCGCGAAATGCGGGAATTTTATTATGGCTATCTGTTCAACGACAAGCCTTTCGGCGCCGCCGATCTGGCGCTGGTACCGCGCTGGCAGCCGGCTGACCGCAATTGATCTTGCACTGGCCGCGCCCGTTGCAGCCCAGCGGGTGACCGGCAATGCCGCCGCCGGCGCTGAAGGTGCGTTCGGCAGCAGCATCGGCAAGGAGCGTGTCGGCCTGTACAGCGGCAATGATATGCGCGGCTTCTCGCCGGTCACCGCCAATAACATCCGGGGTCAAAATGAGCCGATCAACGCAACATCGTGCAACATCATGGTGCGCTTGCCAAAGCGCAGCTCGGCGAGAACACCCGGATGGCGGCCGGCCTGTTTCGCTCTACATCCGATCAGTCCGACCGGTTTCGCGCTCAATTTCATTGGCGTGCGAAGCGATGGCACCGGCACGCAAGTCCGCTCAGTGCTGGAAGACGCCGATCTGAAGCCGCTTCCGTTTTAACAGACTATCGTCGATCACCCCTGAAGAGTTTTCAGCCCGCGCAACTGGCGGGCAGGCAGGGCGCCTGATAACGGGCCGGAAGCAACGGGCCAGCGCCAGCGGGCGACGGCCAGCGGCGGCCTGCTACCTTAGATAGGGGTGCCGAGACCAGCGCCACTCACCACCGCCACTCACCAGCGCCACTCTCAACCTCAGGTGGCAATATCGCTCTAAATTTGCGCCTGCTGCCTTTCCGTAGTCAATGCGTAGTTTACCGTATTGGCGCTACGATAATTGCGTGGCGTTTGAGCAGACGCCTTTCATCCTGATCCGGAGCGATCCATGGAACATCCAAGTCCCTCCCGCCGCAAATTCCTGGCGGCCATCGGCAACCTGGCCAGCGTGAGCTGGGTCTCGATGAATTGGCCGCAGATAGCGGTTGCAGCCCAGCATATGGGCCATGGCACCGCTGACACTTCAGCGCCGCCCGCTACGCTGAGCACCCTGAGTGCCGCCGAGGCGGCCGAGATCGATGCCATCGCGAATCAGATTGTGCCCGGCGGCGCCACACCCGGCGCTCGGGAAGCCCGCGTCATTTACTTCATAGATAATGCGCTTGGCAGCTTCTTTGCGGCGCAGTTGCCATCCTTCCGGCAGGGCCTGGCCGATTTCGAACGTGGCTATGCTGCGCGGCACGGCGCCGGCAAGCCATTTTCGGCAGCCCCTGAGGCGCAGCAGATCTCCTGGCTGACAGAAATCGAAAAGACGCCATTTTTCATGGCGGTACGGCGGCTGGTCGTGCTCGGGCTTATCGCCTTGCCGAAATATGGTGGGAACCACAACGACGTTGGCTGGAACATGCTCGGCGTCGAGGACAGTCATGTCTGGGCGCCGCCCTTTGGCTATTACGACCGCGATTATGCGGGGTTTGTGCCCTACCCCGGCACCAAGCCCTACACCGCCTGAAGGAGTGCCACCAATGCAGGGCAAGATGTACAAGACCAGCGAGACAGTCGATTTCATCGTGGTTGGTTCCGGCGCTGCCGGCGGGATCGTGGCGCGGGAACTGGCGCGCGCCGGCAACAGCGTTGTGGTCATGGAGCAGGGCCCACGCATGGCGCCCGAGGATTTTGAGCATGACGAGCTCAAATACCGCTATCTCTCGGGAATCACCAACAATCCGGCCACCAATCCGCAAACCTTCCGCAACGACCCGGGGCAGACAGCACAGCGTACGGCTGGCCGAAACCCGCTCACCTATGCCCGCGTGGTGGGCGGCAGCAGCGCGCACTTCAACGCCAATTTCTGGCGCCTGCACGAGATCGATTTCATCGAAGGCAGCCGGCTTGGGCCCATCGCCGGCGCCAGTCTGGTCGATTGGCCGATCACCTACGCCGAGCTGGAGCCATATTACACCAAGGTGGAATGGGAGGTCGGCGTTTCCGGGCTCGCGGGGGCCAGTCCCTTCGATCCGCCGCGCAGCAAGCCTTACCCGATGCCGCCGTTGCCGGTGAAGTCATCAGGTGTGCTGTTCGAGCGCGGTGCGCGCAAGCTCGGCCTGCATCCGTTTCCGGCGCCGATGGCAATCAATTCGGTGGAGTATAAGAACCGCCCTGCCTGCATCCAGTGCGGGCTTTGCGGCGGCTTTGCTTGCGAGGTCATGGCCAAGTCATCCTCGGTATGGACCGTCATACCGGAGGCTGAAGCCACCAAGCGGTGCGAGGTTCGCGCCGACAGCTATGTGTTCCGCATCGGCATGAACCGCGCTGGCCGCGCCACCGGCGTGCATTACTATGATCGCGATCGCAAGGAGCAGTTCCAGAATGCGCGCGCTGTCGTGGTATGTGCCAACGGCTCCGAGACACCGAAGCTGCTGCTCAACTCGGCTACCAACGCCTTTCCGCAGGGCCTGGCCAATTCCAGCGGGGCGGTTGGCCGCTACCTTATGTTCAACAAGGGTGGCGGGGTTGCAGCGCGGTTCGAGCACCAGCTTAACGAATATAAGGGTGCCAACGTCACGCGTGTGATGCACGATTTTTATGATTCCGATCCCAAGCGTGGCTTTTATGGCGGCGGCGGCTTCGATGCCCGCTCCGGCGGCCCCCTGACCTGGGGTCAGGACGTGCCGAAGGGAACGCCGAATTGGGGCTCCGGGTTCAAGGAATATCTCGAATCCTATACCTATTGGATGACCGTTTCCGGGCATGGGACGTCGCTGGCGGTAGAGACCAACCGCGTGGACATCGATCCGGACTTGAAGGACGATTGGGGTGTGCCGGCGATGCGGGTGACCTACAAGGACCATCCGGACGATGTCAAACATGCCCAATGGCAGGTCGAGCGCGGAGCGGAAATAATGGATGCCGCCGGCGCCAAGGAGATAGTGCCCCGCGAAATCGGCGCGGCCAGTGGCGGCGTGCACTTGCTTGGCACGTGCCGCATGGGCAACGATCCGGCAACCTCGGTGGTGGACAAATACAATCGCACGCATGACGTGCGTAACCTGTTCCTCTGCGATGGCTCGAGCATGGTGACGTCAGGCCGCGGCCAGCCGACACAGACGATTGAAGCCCTGGCCTTCCGTGCCGGTGAATTCATTGCCAAGTTCGCGAAAGCTAACGAGATTTGAGATAGGCTGCCCGACCCGCTCCGCAAAGCGCGGAAGGAGCGGGTCTGGCAGCCTGAACCCTGCCTGAGAGAGCCTTGCATCAGGAGGCTTGCTGCAGGAATCAGGGAGGCGGCCCTAGCTCAGCGAGTGGCCTCAGAGAGATCTGCCTCGAAGAGGCATGCTTCAGGGATCAGAGCGGGAGCCCAGCCTAAGGGAGCCCTGCTTCAGGGAGCCTTGGCCGCGATTGCCTCGATTTCGACAAAGGTTGTCGGCCGGCCGAGCGCTGCGATCTGGATGGTGGAGCGTGCCGGCTTGTTGGGCTGTTCGGCGGTGCCGAAAAAGGTCTTGAACACATCGTTCATTGCGGCCGAGTCCATGCGCCCGCCAGGGGTCGGCGCGACCAGGAACACGGTCAGCTTCACGATATCCCCCATGCCCATGCCCATCGATTCGAGCTGGGCCTTCATCTTGGTGAGGATGGACAGCGTCTGCGCGCGTGTATCACCAAGATCATTGGGCTTGGCGGGGTCAGGCGGTGAAGCGGTTGTCCCTGAAATATAGACCGTCGTCATGCCAGCCGGAACCGCTGTGGTGCTCGATATGACCGACGTGGGGCCGCTCGAAGTTCGATCGACCGCCATTGGCGCCTTGGTTTGCGACTGCCCGGGCGAGGCGATGCCTGCCACTGCCGCAAGGCACCAGTACAACCGTGTGTTGATCTTCATATCTGCTCTCCACTGCTTATCGAGGCATCCGACGGGCACGGATGCAGCATCCTGCATCCGTGCCGGCCATATCAGAAATCCAGCGAAAGGCGGAGGTAGTAATAGCCGCCGTTCGTGCCATAGGGGCCATGGTTGAAGGGCGCGTTGATCGAGCCGCCACCATTTATGTAGGGGGACCGGCCGGCAGCCCAACCTGCTGCCGGTGCCGCAGGGTTGAAATCCGCGACGAAATCCGGAACTTCCGGTATTTTGTTGAACAGGTTGTTGGCCCCGACAGCAATGTTGAGATTCTTCGAGAAATCATAGGCCAGCTCCAGATCGACGATGACAGCAGGCTTCACGATACCCTCGTAAAAACCGAGCGCGCCCACGGTGATTGGGCGTGGTGTCGTCGAGAATGGATTGGGTTGGACCAGCACGACAGACTCGCTGTAATAGGTCGCGCGGGCGTTGGCGCTGAAATTACCGCTCGTAAACAAGCCGTTAAAGACGCTTTTGAAACGCGGGCTGACTGTCTCGATAATCGCCTGCGACTGGATGTTGAACAGGGCTCCAAGATTGTTGTTGGTGACCCTCGTATCGTTGAAGTTTGCGCCGAGGGTCAGGTTCAGATTGCCGAAATCCAGATCTATCGGGTAGCGGGCCGCGAATTCCACGCCCCTTGTACGGGTATCGATACCGTTGGTGAACGTTTGAATGGCGAGCGTTCCCCCTGAAACAACGGTCGGATCAAGATTCTTGCCGCTTGCTGCAATGGCATCCTGCACAAGCTGGAAGGCCGTGATGCCATTGATGATGTTCAACTGCGGAATGGCAGCGGTGGTTGTAGAGCTGAATTGCTGCCCGATGATATTCCCTGATGACACGATACGATCCCGGATCGAGATCTGATAGGCATCGAGGGTCAGGACCAAGCGCGGGATTGGGCGCAGAACGATGCCAGCCGAAAAGCTCGTCGATTTTTCAGGATTGAGCGCGCCAAACCCAGCAGCGGCCGAGCCAGGCGAGCTCGGTGCAAGCTGGAGTGTGGCTGAGGTCGGGCCGACGTTTGTTGCCGAATAGCCCGATTCCGCCAGAGTCGGCGCGCGGAAACCGGTGCTGACCGTACCTCGAATGGCGAAAGCGTCGCTGAAGTCGTAGCGGGTCGTGATCTTGCCAATTACCGTGGATCCGAAATCGCTATAGTCCTCGACGCGACCGGCGATATCGACCAGCCAGGCTTCGGTAGGTTTGACGATCACGTTGACATAGGCGCCAACGGCCTCCCGGCGCGTGGTGCCGGAATCGCTCGGCGAGAACCCTGGAAAGGATTGGCCGCCTTCAAGGAACAGTGAACCCGCATCGCCGGGCAGAATGCGATAGGTTTCCTTGCGATATTCGCCGCCGAATGCGAACGTCACCGGATCGGAGAACCCGACATCAAATTGCTTGCGAACATCAAGCGTGCCCACAAACTGCGTGAACTTGAACGATCCATTGAAAAAGTCGGAAGGGGTAAACGCGCCGAGCTGGCCTGCCGCGATCGCTTGCGGCGAAGAAGCAGTAAGCGTTGGATTTGTCAGGAGAAAAGCATTCCGCGCGTTGCGGAAGCTCGTGGTCCAGAGCGAGGCGTTTGCCGACCGTGTTGTAAAGACATTGGCGAGGTCCGATGCGTAGGTGCCCGAAAGGTCCCACTGCCAGCCGGAAGTGTCACCCCGCACACCCCCCGTGAATGAGAATTCGTCCTGCTTCACTTCAATGTGCGGAACCAGACCATCGTTTACGGTTCTCTGGAGGCATGTGGCCGGATTGGTATTGTCCACGCAAATCCGGTTCGGGGGACGATACCCTTGCAGGGCATCGCCGGTCCGATAGGACACGTTGCCGAACGAGTAAACTTCAACACCGCCAAAGTCATAACCGAAGTTGTAGTTGCCAATATACAGAGACGATTTAGGCTGGCCACCGTTGATATCGGCGGTGCCATTACGTGCATTCAGCGCATCATAGATGGGCCGGAAACCTGGCGCGATGTTTGATGCGGTCGCGCCATCGAGAGTGCGAGCGAGAAACTGACCTTCACCGATTGTGGTGAAGTCGTTGCTACGCTGGAACAGCGTTACATTCAGGAAGCCATTGTCGCCCACTGCCAGGCCTATGTTGGCGCTCCCGCTGTAGGTCAGGCCTTCGCCATCATAATATTGGCCGAAGTTTGCCCGCGCAGAGACGCCAGAGCTATTGTTCTTCATAATGATGTTGATCACGCCGGCGATGGCATCTGATCCATATTGCGCAGCCGCGCCGTCTTGCAAAATTTCGATCTGCTGCACCGAATCCGGCGGAATGAGGTCGATGCTGGGCGCAGCTGAGCCGCCGAATGCGCCGTTGATAACCTGAACGATGGAGTTGCCGTGACGGCGCTTGCCGTTCACCAGCACCAGTGTCTGGTTGGGGCTGACACCGCGAAGCCGGGCGCTTAGCGAGAAGCTCGCCATGTCAGTGCCCTGGGACTGTGCGGTGAAGGAAGGCACAAGCTGCGTGAGTGCCTGATTGAGGTTGGGCTGGCCAACGCGCGAGAAATCTTCAGCGCTGAGGACCTGAATGGGCGCGGCTGAATCGGCAGCCTTTGTTCCAATCGAGCGGGTGCCGGTAACGATAATGGCTTCGCCATCGGGATCGGCTTGAGCGACCTCTACAGCGGCAGGGGCAGCGGCCTGGGCGTTCGCTGCGCGCTCCCAAGTCAAGCTGGTCGAACAAAGCAGAGTTACTACAGCGATTCTGGAAATATTCGACATAAATGCCCCCTTTTATAGCGTGTAAATGGCCTCATTGACTGCTAACGGCGATGTTATCATCTGATCGTTTAGCAATGAGCGCTGTCAAAAGCGCTCAGTTTGAGACCGGTTCATTTGGCGCACCCCCAGTTGCCGCCTTAGTTCGCTTATGGAAGGCGAGTTTGCCTATACGCAGAACTGCGTAGCAATGAATTGCCGAGGGTTCGAAGCAAGATGATGTCCGGGCCGGCTCGGTGCAGCTGTTGCCGCTACAATTGGTTGCCTGCAATCAGCCAGGCGATTTGAGCCACGCCGATGCGTGTCCAGACCGGCGCGGAGAACGAAGCCTTTGCCGCTTGGCGGGAGCGAATGAACAGGCGGACGCCAATGCTGCGGGGCGCGGGTTTGAAGCTTTAACCGCTGATGTTCGCTGGCTTGCTTGATTCAGGGGATACGTAAAACGGCGTACAACCGTGCCCCCCGCACCGGCTTAGGAATTGAGGCCAGCGGGCCAACCATGCACAACAGGATATCGGGGCAATCTATGTCGCACGACTTTACGCCGGCCATGAGCAAGCGCGATCTGCTTGCGTTGATCGGCGCGACTGCTGGCGGCACTGCCATGTACATGGCGATGGGCGCTTTCGATCAGGCGAGAGCGTCCACCTTCAAGGGGCCTCCCAAGCTCGATGGCGGCGGCAAGGGCAAGTCCGTGCTCATAATCGGCGCGGGCGTGGCCGGCATGACCGCGGCGCTCGAACTCGGCCGGGCGGGCTATACGGTGCAGATCCTCGAATATCAGGACCGTATCGGCGGCCGCTCCTGGACATTGCAGGGCGGTGACACCTTCACCGAATTGGGCGGTGCCACACAGACTTGCGAGTTCGCACCCGGCAACTACATCAATCCCGGCCCTTGGCGGGTGCCGTGGCACCACCACGGCGTCATGCATTATTGCAACGAGTTCGGCATCGCTCTCGAGCCGTTCATGCAGGTCAATTACAACGCCTATGTGCATTCAACCAAGGCGCTGGGCGGCCAGCCGCAGCGCTTGCGCCACATCCAAGCCGATTATTACGGCCATGTTGGTGAATTGCTCGCCAAATCGGTGAAAAAGGGTGCGCTGGTAGACAGCGTGTCCCGCGAGGATGGCGAAATTTTGCTTGAATCCCTCCGCAGCTGGGGGGCGCTCGACAAGAACTTCCGCTACGTAAAAGGGCGGGATTCCAGCAACCGCCGCGGCTGGGCCAAGGAGCCGGGCGGCGGCCTTACCGGCGAGCCTTTGCCATCAGATCCGATGACGGTGGAGACCGTGTTGCGATCAGGCTTGTGGCGCAGCATCGGCGGGAATCTCACGCTCGATCATCTCTCCGCGATCTTCCAGCCTGTCGGCGGCATGCAGATGGTCGCCAAGGGTTTTGAGCGGGCAATCGGCAATGTCGTGCGGCTGAACTGCAAGGTCACCGCGATCCAGCAGGACGAGCAAGGCGTCACGGTAAACTACCTCGACACACGGTCTGGTGCGAAGCTGAGCGCCAAGGCCGATTATTGCATTTGCACGATTCCGCTGCCGATTCTGGCGCAGGTCGAGATGAACGTGGGGCCAAAGCTGGCGGCGGCAATACGCGCCATTCCCTATACGACAAGCTCCAAGGTGGGGCTGGAGTTCAAGCGCCGGTTCTGGGAGCAGGACGAGCAGATATATGGGGGCATTTCCTATACCGATCTGCCCAATAGCCAGATCAGCTATCCCAGCAGCCGCTACGGCGACAAGGGTCCGGGCGTGCTGCTGGGGGCCTATATGGGCGGGGCATCGGGCTATGAGTTGACCGCGCTTTCACCAAAAGCGCGGATCGAGCGTGTGCTTGAATGGGGATCGCAGATCCATCCCCAATATAAAGCCGAGTTCATGAACGGCATATCGGTCGGCTGGCACCGCGTGCCCTGGGTATTGGGGTGTTTCGGCAGCTGGACCGAGGAAACTCGCGCCGAGCATTACAAAAACCTGTGCACCATGGATGGTCGCATCATGTTGGCCGGGGAGCATGCCTCCTACTACGGCGGCTGGCAGGAAGGCGGCATCACCTCGGCGATCGATGCGATCACCCGGCTGCACCAACATGCTCTGGCAGTTTGAGAGAATGACGATGAAGCCTCTGACAGTCCTCGCCGCAGCCGCTTTCGCATTTGGAATAACGCCGGCAGCATATGCCCAGAAGACGCCGGCGGCAGCGCCCGCTCCCACAGCCCAAGCGATGGACAGCGCCGACGGTGCCTTCATCAGCCGGGGCCAGTTTGGCGAGACCAGCGGAGAAGCCATGTACCGGCGGGTGTGTTCGGCCTGCCACATGGCGGACGCGAAAGGCGCCCAGGGAGCGGGCATGTATCCCGCACTCGCCAATAATCCCAAGCTTGCCAGCAGTGGCTATCCGCTTTCGGTGCTCCTGCAAGGGCTGAACGGCATGCCTGCACTGGGCAGCATGATGACCGACCAGCAGGTGGCCGATGTGGTGAACTATGTCCGCACAAATTTCGGCAATCGTTATAAAGACAAGGTGACAGCAGCGGACGCGAAGGCGCTGCGATAACGCCCGAGCGTTTCAGGCTTTGACTATGATAGAACCCTGCATTGCCCCGGCTATTCAGAACGGCAGGTTTTTTGCTCTCACTTTGGTCGCGACCTTAGCTTTTGGTGCCATCGCGCGGGGCTTGCGCTCCGGTTTTTTGCAGTGCAACATCTGCCTGTAGTGTGAAAAATCGGATATTGCAGGAGGCGCTCATGTTTCCAGGATCGAATCTTCATGCGCTGGCGCCTCATGGTTGCCCTCTGGCAGGCCGCTTGCAAACGGAGCCTCCGGTGCAGGCCGGCTGGAAGCCGCCGCGGTCCGGCTCCTGATGGTGTCCGCGCCGCCTGGTGATGCCGGCGAGGTGCTGACGCCGCGCCGCCACCGCCAGCCCAGACGCGCTGCGGATGGCAAGATTGCGCATCTTGAGCATGCTCTCAAGATCGCCGAGACAGCCAATCAGGCGAAGAGCCGCTTTTTGGCCAATGTCAGCCACGAGGTTCGATCGCCGCTCAATGTCATCTATGGGTACGCCCAGCTGATGGAACGCGGCGGCGCGACGGCTGAGGAAGCGGCCCGGGTGATCCGTCGCTGCGCCGAGCACCTCACCCGGTTGGTCGAAGGCCTGCTCGACATGTCGCAGGTTGAGAACGGCGTGTTGCGGCTCCGGATCGAGCCTGTGGACCTGGGCGATTTCATGAACAATCTGGTCGCGATGATGCGACCTGCAGCGACCGCCAAGGGTCTCGAATTTCGATATGACCCGCCCGCGCGGATGCCGGCCTTTGTAAACATGGACGAGAGCCGGCTTCAGCAGGTCCTTATCAATCTTCTTTCAAATGCCATCAAATTCACCGATCGCGGCCATGTGACGCTCAGGCTTCGTTACGCAAGCCAGATCGCCAGTTTCGAGGTGATCGATACCGGGCCGGGAATCGCTGCTGCCGACCAGCACCGTATTTTCGAGGCTTTTCAACGCGGGGAAGATGCCGAGCTGAGCAATCATCCCGGGGTTGGCCTTGGGCTGACGATCACGCGCGCGATCGTCGCGATTTTGGGCGGGCAGCTGGAGCTGGAGACAGGCCTGAACGCGGGCTCCTGCTTTCGCATCCGGATCATGCTCGGCGAAAACACCGACCAGCGCGCGCCGCTGCCGCGCCGCGAAGGAATTGCAGGTCAGTCCGGCAGCAAGTCCGTTCTGATCGTCGATGATGATCCCGAGCAGCTCGAGCTGCTCGAACGCTTGCTGGTGTCGCTTGGCCTGGCAGTGGTTGCCGTCCGATCGGGTCCGGCTGCGCTGGAAATTAGCGCTATCAAGGATTTCGATCTCGCCATTCTCGATGTCAATCTGGGCGAAATGTCGGGCTGGGATGTCGCTGCGCGGTTGCGGAGCTCTGCCGGGCAGGATTTGAGAATCATGATGCTCACTGCCAATGCGCATGAATTGCACCGCCTTGGCCTCGGCGATGCCTCGCATGATTTCTTTCTACTGAAACCGTTCGACTTCGATGCGCTCACTCGCGCCGTTGCCAGCCTTCTGCGCCTCGGTCTCACCGGGGCGGCGCCGGAGCTGGCTTCACCGCACAAGGTGCCCCTCGCTCCCCTCCCCAAAGAAGCCATGGTGCATGTCTCGCGTTTGCGCGAACTGCTGCGGATTGGCTATATCCGCGGCATAGAAGCCGAAATTAAGCTGCTTGCCGCGAAGGCGCCGGAGGCTGCCGGGCTCATCGACCAAATCTTCGGCTGCCTCGACCGGTTCGATCTCGCCGGCATAGAAAAAGCCCTGGAACGGTACTGACCGATGGGCATGCCGGGAACCAGCGCCACGGTAATGATCGTCGATGACGAGCTGGACTCGCTTCGAATGTTGAAAGCGGCGCTGGAAAGCGCAGACATCTCGGTGCTCGTGGCGCAATCCGGCAAATCGGCAATCGAGATGCTGGACCATATTCTGCCCGACCTGATCATCATGGACGCCGTTATGCCGGGCATGGATGGTTTCGAGACGACCAGGCGGATAAAGCGAAATCTGCTCTCCATGTCGATCCCGATCATCTTCATGACCGGGCTGACCGAGAGCAAAAATGTTGTCGATGCATTCGACGCCGGCGGCGCAGACTATGTGCGAAAACCCGTAGACATATCGGAACTGCTGGCCCGGGTGAGTGCGCATATGAACAATGGGCGCGCCGTGCACGCCAGCATGGCGAGCCTGGACGCAACCGGCCGCCTTATGATGGCTACAGATCGCCTCGGCCGGCTATTGTGGTGCACGCCGCAGGCGGAGCAAGCGATCTGCGATATCGATCCGGACTGGCGTCGCATCGACAGTGTTGAACTGCCGAAAGAACTGTTCGATGCCGTGGCGCGCCTGCTTGGCCCACAGGGCGGCGTCGGTGCAACGGTTCGTGTTTCGTGCAACGACGGATCGAGCATCGTCGAGGCGGCCTTGGTGGCCCGCTACCGCGAGGATCAGATGCTGATCCGGCTTAACAAGCTCAATACCGATCAGGATATAGCGAAGCTGCGCGAACGGCAGCAGCTGACGCAGCGCGAGGCCGAGGTGCTTCGCTGGGTGAGCTTCGGCAAATCGAGCAACGACATCAGTGAGCTGCTCGGTATCAGCCCGCGGACCGTGCAGAAGCATCTCGAGCGGATCTATGAAAAGCTTGGCGTCGAAACTCGTTCGGCCGCAGCCGCCATCGCCATCAGGACAATCGAGCAATAGGCAAGCCCGGCGCGATCCGGTCTTGGCTTCGTCCGTTCGTCCCTGCGTCGAGACCAAGCCCCTCCTTAAGCCACACCCTCGAATCTACGCCATTGGTGCAGACGCGGAACAGGTCTATCCGACATTTCCGGGCTGGCCCCGGCGTTGATCGCTTTCAGATATTGCAGGAAAATGCTTCCATGCTCGCCAGGTTGGCCCCGGATGCTAAAGAGCTGGATATGGAACGATCCGCACGCTTGTCATCGGCCAGGATAGCGGACATGCGAGCGGATGTGTGTGTGGATGAGCGGGGCACGGGCTCAATCCGCTTTTCCGTGGCGAATTTGCGTTGTGGTGGCTGCGTGGCCACCGTCGAGCACGCCTTGCGCGAACGCGCGGATGTGGCAGCCGCGCGGGTCAATCTGACCCTCAGGCAGCTTGTGATCACCCTGCCGCAGCCGGATACCGACCTTGTTCCGATCGTTGATTCCATGGCCGCCTTGGGTTTTCCCGTCACAACCGTCGCTTCCACGGGCTTGTCTGAAGTGGCCGGCGGCGCACCCGCAGGCGCCGGCATGGGCAACAGCCTTATCCGGGCGCTTGCGGTTGCGGGCTTTGGTGCCGCCAACATCATGGCGCTTTCGGTCGGCAGCTGGGCTGGCGCCGATGGTGCCACGCGCACGACGTTCCATTGGCTTTCGGCGGTCATCGCGGTGCCGGTTGTGCTTTATGCGGGGAGGCCGTTTTTCAGTTCCGCCTGGTCGGCGCTTCGCAGCCGCCGGCTGAACATGGATGTGCCGATAGCCCTGGCGGTCGGATTGACGCTGCTGCTCAGCCTTTTCGAGACAATCAGCGGCGGCGAGCATGTGTTTTACGACGCTGCAGTGACCCTGCTGTTTTTCCTGCTCGCCGGGCGCACGCTCGATCATCTTATGCGCGATCGGGCTCGCAGCGCCGTTACCGGCCTGGAACGGATGATGCCGCGCGGCGCCCATGTGCGCCAGGCCGACGGCAGCTTTGTGTGGGCGGCGATCGACACGGTGCAGCCGGGGGCCGCAATAGCCATCGAGCCGGGGGCGCGCATTCCCGTTGATTGCACTATCAGCGAGGGCATTACCGACATCGATCGGGCGCTGGTGACTGGCGAGCCAATGTCTGTTGCGGCAGGGCCGGGCGATACCCTTGAAGCCGGCACGCTCAACCTGACCGGGACCATCGTTGCGCGCGTGCTGCGCCCGGCGGGCCAATCCTTTCTGGCGCAGATTATCGCAATGCAGGGTGCGGCTGAAACCGGTCGCGGCCGCTATGTACGCATCGCTGACCGGGTTGCGCGCCTGTATGCGCCATTTGTCCATATCGCGGCGTTGATGACCTTTCTCGGCTGGCTCCTCCTCACCGATGGGGACTGGCGGCGCGCGCTGTTCGTGGCGATCAGCGTTCTCATCATCACCTGCCCCTGCGCTCTTGGCCTGGCTGTGCCGGTGGCCCATGTCGTAGCGGCTGGCAGGCTATTGCGCATGGGCGTGCTGATGAAGGACGGATCGGCGCTGGAACGACTGGCCGAAATCGACAGTGCCGCCTTCGACAAGACCGGCACGTTGACTACGGGATCACCGATCATCGGGTCAGCAGCGATGGGCGCTGCTGACCGCGCCGGTGCGATGGCGCTGGCAAGGGCCTCGGGCCATCCGGCCGCCAAGGCGATAGCGCGCTACCTCAATTGCGAGCCGGATACGATCGTCGATGCGCAGGAAGTGCCGGGCAATGGTATCGAAGCGCGCATTGGCGGCCGGCGGGCGCGGCTCGGGAGAGCGGCCTGGGTAGGCGAAGTCGCCACCGTTCCGGCTGATATGGAGGGGCCGGTGTTTGGCTTCGAGGGCCAAGTGGCGACAGCGTTCGCGCTTTCGGAAACGCTGCGCCCCGGCGCGGTACAGGTTGTCGAGGCGCTGCGCTCGGGTGGTGTTCCGGTTTCCATCCTGTCGGGTGATGGGGCCACGCGTGTCGACCAGATTGCCGCGCTGCTGGACATTGCCGACGCGGTGCCGGACGCAAGCCCGGCAGACAAGATCGCCTGGCTCGAGCGGCGGCGCAGCGAGGGGCGGCATGTGCTGATGGTTGGCGATGGTCTCAACGATGCCCCGGCGCTGGCGGCCGCGCATGTTTCCATGGCGCCCGCAAGCGCCTCGGACGCCGGGCGGACAGCGGCCGATTTCATCCTTCTGCGAGAGCGACTTGAGGGCATTGCCCAGGCCTGGTGGATATCGCGGCGGACTGCGGGGATTGTTCGACAGAATTTTGCCGCGGCCTTTGGCTATAACGTGGTAACCATTCCCCTTGCCGTTGCGGGCATGGTAACCCCGCTCATGGCTGCGTTGGCGATGTCGGCCTCCTCGATTGTCGTCGTGGCCAACGCATTGCGATTGAACGGAGTTTCGGAACAAAATGGATCCGGCAGATGACGATCCTCTTTGTCTTGATCCCGGTGGCGCTTTGTCTGGGCGTGGTCGGCCTGCTGGTGTTTTTCTGGACAATGCGGAGCGGGCAATATGACGATCTTTCCGGCGACGCCGAACGCATCCTGTTTGATGAGGACACCCCGTTGATTCAGCGCAGCAATGATGGAAGGCAAGCGCCAGAACAGGATCGGCCGCAGCCATGATCGCCAATCTCACGCTTGAGGACCGCGGCGCGGCTCTGCTCATCAACGCCATCGGCATGGCGATCGGCATGGTGATGATCCTTGTCGGGCTTGGCGATCTGTTTGCGGTGCATGGTCTTCTCGTTCTCGGATTTTGCGGGGGCCTGTTCCTGCTGGTGGCGCGCAATCTCAATGCGCCGGTGCCCGGCCCGGAGCGGCTGGCGTCTTATTATGATGATCCCACTCGGGTTGGCGTGTTGCTGTCGCTCATGTGGGGCGTTGTTGGCATGGCGATGGGAACATGGGTGGCGGCGCTGCTCGCCTGGCCGGATTTGCGGTTTGACGGGGCATGGTCGAGCTTCGGGCGGTTGCGGCCTGTTCACACCGCCGGCGTGATCTTCGGTTTTGGCGGAAATGCGCTTATCGCGACATCGTTTCACATCATGCAGCGCACCTGCCGCGCGCGGATGCCGGGGCAGTTTGCGCCCTGGTTCGTGTTGCTAGGGTTCAACCTTTTCTGCCTTGTGGCGGCGAGCGGCTATCTGCTGGGCATCACCCAATCGAAGGAATATGCCGAGCCGGAATGGTATGCCGATATCTGGCTGGTTGTGGTGTGGATCGCGTATTTTGTGCTGTATATCCGCACATTGGCGCGGCGGGCCGAGCCGCATATCTATGTAGCCAACTGGTATTATCTGGCCTTCATCCTCGTGATGGCGGTGCTCCATATCGTAAACAACCTGGCAATGCCGGCATCCTTTGCGGGGGTTAAAAGCTATTCGGCCTTTGCCGGGGTGCAAGATGCGATGACCCAATGGTGGTACGGGCATAATGCCGTGGCGTTCTTCCTCACATCAGGCTTTTTGGGGATGCTCTATTATTTCCTGCCCAAGCGGGCTGAGCGGCCGATTTATTCCTATCGGCTGTCAATACTGTCGTTCTGGGGGATCACGTTTTTCTATATCTGGGTGGGGTCGCACCACCTTCTCTACACCGCCCTGCCGCTCTGGGTGCAGACGCTGGGGGTGACATTTTCGATCATGTTGCTGGTGCCGTCCTGGGCCAGTGCGGGCAATGCGCTGATGACGCTGAATGGCGCGTGGAACAAGGTTCGTGACGATGCGACGCTGCGGTTCATGATGGTGGCGGTGGTGTTCTACGGGCTGTCGACCTTTGAGGGCTCGTTCATGTCGCTCCGGCCGGTCAATTCCCTGTCCCATTATACAGACTGGACGATTGGCCATGTACATTCCGGCGCAATGGGCTGGGTGGCGATGATCTCGTTTGGATCGATTTACGCCCTTACGCCGCTGCTGTGGCGGCGGGAGACCATGTATTCCTGGAAAGCCGTTGAATGGCATTTCTGGTTGGCGCTGGCGGGCACGGTTATCTACGTTTTTGCGATGTGGAATGGCGGGCTTACGCAAGGGCTGATGTGGCGCACCTATGCCGAGGGCGGGACGCTGCGCTACACCTTCATCGAGAGCCTTGTGGCGATGCACGGCTATTATATCGCGCGCGCATTTGGTGGGCTGTTGTTCGTGATCGGCGCCATGATTGCGCTTTGGAATGTGGTGATGACCATCCGGCGCGTGCCGGTTCGGGAGCCCGAGCGTGATTATCCGACCACATCGACGGCGCTGGAGCCTGCCGTTCCCGTGATGCCGGCTGAGTAGACCAGATGCCCGAAACCATTTTCACCTCGATGTTGCGGCCATTCAAGGCGTTCTTCGATTTTCAGGCGCGCACCCATTACCGGGCGGAGCGTCATTCCATGGCGCTTTCCGTGGGGATTATCCTTGCAGCCGGCGTGGGCGGTTTTGTGGAAATCGCGCCGCTGTTCAACATCGATGATACAGTGGAAACCGCCCCCGACATGCGGCTTTATACGCCGCTGGAGCAGGCCGGGCGGGACATTTATGTGCGCGAGGGCTGCTATCTTTGCCATAGCCAGATGATCCGCAGCCTGCGTGACGAAGTAGAGCGCTATGGGCCTTATTCGCTCGCCGTTGAGTCCAAATATGATCATCCGATGCAATGGGGGTCGAAGCGGACCGGCCCTGATCTGGCGCGGCAGGGCGGTAAATATTCAGACGATTGGCAGGTGCGCCACCTCATCAACCCGCGCGCGCTGGTGCCGGAATCGGTGATGCCGCACTATGCGTTTTTGGCAACAGCACCGCTTGATAGCGAGAGCATGCCATCGCGGCTGGCGGCCCTGCGCAAGGTGGGCGTGCCCTATAGCGATGCGCAGATAGCGAATGCGGCGCTCGATACGGCAGCCCAGTCCAATCCCGATTCAGACGGGGCGGCGGATGTTTTTGCGCGCTACGGGGACAAGACCAATGTGCGGCTGTTTGATGGCGGCGCGGACAAGGTGACCGAGATGGACGCGCTGGTCGCCTATCTGCAGATTTTGGGCAAACTGACCACGCTGCCCTCGCGCATGCAGCCGCTGCCGCAGGAATAGAGCGATGGACTTCAGTCATCTGGACCTGGTGGTCATCGCCAAGACTTTCGGGCTGGTCTATCTTGTATCGCTTTCGATCGGCGTGCTGTTCTATGCCTATTGGCCTTCTTTGGGCAAAAAGTTCGACCGCGCGGCCAATAGCATTATCGATGATGAGGATGGCCCCGTTTTGGCCGAGCACAAGCTCCGGGACGAAGGGCTATGACGGTAAAGGAACGCGATCCACTAACCGGGCATTTGACCACCGGCCATGAATGGAACGGCATTACCGAGCTGAATACGCGGGTGCCGCGCATCATCTGGTTTTTCATTGCGCTTACACACATTGTGGCACTCACGATCTGGGTGCTGATGCCTGCGTGGCCGACGGTGAATGGCTATACCAGGGGCGTTTTGGGCGTGACGCAAAAGGGTCTGCTCGAAGAGGAGATGGTTGTGGGTGCGGCGGCCCGGGCTGACTGGCTGCCTCGGGTCGAGGCGCTGCCGGCAACCGCCATCCTTTCCGACCCGGCGCTGATGGCGCGTGCAGATATTGCGGGCGCTCGGCTTTTTGGCGACAATTGTTCGGGTTGCCACGGCCGCAATGCCGGCGGCGGTCCGGGCTTTCCGAGCCTTGTGGACACCGCCTGGCTGTGGGGCGGCAGCGAGGCGGCGATCATGGAGACGCTGCGGGTGGGCATCAATGCCCAGCATCCGGATACGCGGATCGCCCAGATGCCAGCCTTCGGCCAGACCGAAATGTTGACGCGGGCGCAGATCGGGGCGGTCATTACCTAT
>JBBQIP010000023.1:0-19218 GCA_038325045.1 Sphingomonadales bacterium | reverse complement strand
GGCATGCCGCTCGAGGCCGTGGCGGCGGGCGCGCAGACACTGGTACTGGGCATCGTCAATGCCGGTGGGCAGCTGGCCCCCCAGCTCATCGACGATGCCGAGGCGGCGCTGGCGGCGGGTTTGCACATCGCCTCCGGCCTGCACCGCCGGTTGAAGGACGAACCCCGGCTGGTTGCTGCCGCCGCGCGCCATGGCCGCGCCCTGTTCGATGTACGCGAGCCGCCCTCCGGCCTGCCGGTTGGCACTGGCGCGCCGCGCGCCGGGTGGCGCCTGCTCACCGTGGGCACCGATTGTTCGGTCGGAAAAATGTACACCACATTGGCGCTGGAGACCGAGCTTCGGGCGCGCGGCATTGCCGCCGATTTCCGGGCCACCGGCCAGACCGGCATCCTGATCGCCGGCAGCGGCATGCCGCTCGATGCCGTGGTGGCGGATTTCATATCGGGGGCCATCGAGGTGCTTTCACCCCCCCGCCACGATGGCGGCTGGGATCTCATCGAGGGTCAGGGCTCCCTGTTTCACCCGTCTTTTGCCGGCGTTTCCACAGGCTTGCTGCACGGTGCCCAACCAGATGCGCTGGTCATGTGCCATGATCCGGTGCGCGCGCACATGCGTGGCTTGCCGCATTTCAAGCTGCCCGATATCGGCGAATGCCTGGAAGCGAACATCAAGGTCGCGCAGCTCACCAACCCGGCGGTGCGCGCTATCGGCATTGCACTCAACACCTCCATGCTCCCCCGTGACGAGGCCGCAGCACTTTGCGCTGATACCGGCGCCCGGCTCGGTCTGCCGTGCACCGATCCGGTCGCGTTCGGTGTCGGGCCCATCATCGATCATTTGCTGATGAGTTTCGAACCGGCGGCCGGTGGAGAGTAACGCCGCGAGCCACCGGGTCCAGAGCCTGTCCATGGTCCGGGGATATCTCATGGGTCACACCGGCCTTCCCCTCTGGCGCCAGACGTTGCACTAAGCATGTTGCAGCCAAGGCCGGGGGGCTAGGGGAGGCCATGATGATCAAGGGCCGACCGGAAAGGTGGCGCTGCGGCGGCAACGGCAACCCGCCTCGTGCCAGTCCGTCGCCTGCTCTGCGCGCTGCGCCGCGCCCGGCATGAAAGTTTTTGCCGTCTGGACCGCGGTTCCGCTCTGGCAGCGGGTGCTGGTGGCGCTGGCCCTGGGTGTCGCCTTCGGCTTGCTGTGGCCGGCGGGTACCCCGGCGATAGCCTTTCTGGGCGATATCTTCGTGCGGTTGATCCGCATGCTGGTGGTGCCGCTGGTGCTGGTGATGATCGCCGCCGGTGTAACCACGCTGGCCGATCCGCGCCGGCTTGGCTCGCTGGGCGGGCGCACGCTGCTAATGTTCGTGGGCACGACCGCAGCGGCAGTGAGCATCGGCATGGTGGTGGGGCTGGTGATGCGGCCCGGCACCGGCGCCGATCTGGCGGCCGCCGCGCCGCTTTCGCTTGGCGAGGCCAAGACAGCCTATGAACAGCTTATCGGTATCGTGCCGCTCAACATCTTCGAGGCGCTGGCGCGCGGCGACATGCTGGCGATCATCTTTTTTTCGCTGCTGCTGGGCATTGGCACGCTGGCTGCCGGTCCGGCCGGGCAGCCGGTCGCGTCGCTGCTGCAATCCGCGTCGGAAGTGCTGCTGCAAGTGGTGCGGATCGTGATGGAATTTACCCCCCTTGGGGTGTTCGCGCTGATAGCCGGCGCGGTCGCCAGCAACGGGACAGCGGTATTCCTGAACATCGGCATGCTGGCGCTGGCGGTGGGCATCGGCTCGGTGCTGCAAATCCTGCTGGTCCATCTGCCGCTGGTTGCGCTGGTGGCGCGGGTGCCGGTGCGGCGCTTCTTCCGCGGTATCATCGATGCGCTGGTAATTGCCTTTTCCACGGCTTCCAGCTCCGCCACGCTGCCGGTGGCGATGCGTGTAGCGCATGATAATCTGGGGATCGGAAGGGCGATCACGGCCACGGTGCTGCCGCTTGGTGCCTCCATCGGCAAGGATGGAACCGCCATGTATGTCGGGCTCATCAGCATTTTCAGCCTGCAGGCGCTCGATATCACGCCCGATGCGGCGATGCTGGCGATCATCTTTCTCACCGCAGCGCTTGCCGCCTTTGGCACCGCGCCGGTGCCGTCCGCTTCGCTGTTCATGCTGGCAGCTGTGCTTTCGGCAGTGGGCGTGGGGCCGGAGCAGACCGCCATCATCGTGGGGCTGGTGCTGCCGTTCGACCGGCTTCTGGACATGACCCGCACGGTGCCGAGCGCCAGCGCGAACCTGACCGTTGCGGCGGTGATCGCACGGCTGGAAGGCGAGCTGGATCTGGCGCATGCTGGCGCCGCACCGGCCAACAAGCAGGTAGCCGCTGCCCAGGCCGCATGGACATCAGGGGGGGACGGCGAATGAGCGGCAGCATCGCGAAAGGCGCAGGATACGGCGGCTGCATGGTCGCGCTCGCGCTGCTGCTGGCGGCCCCCTCCAACGGGCAGCCGACGGCGGATTACGATGTGATCATTCGCGGTGGCACGCTGGTGGATGGCAGCGGCGCTCCCCGCCGCGCCGCCGATGTGGCGATCATGGGAGACCGGATCTCGCTTGTGGGCGAAGTACCTGCCACCGCTACAGCAGCCCGGGTGGTGGATGCAGCCGGGCGCATCGTTTCGCCGGGCTTTATCGATGTCCATACACACGCCGCCCCGGGAATAGAGACTGCAGCACTCGCCAATGCCAAGCCGATCCTGCTGCAGGGCATAACCACCGTGATAATCAATCCCGATGGTGGCGGCCCCGGCGATCTGGCGCCGCAGATTGCCCGGGTGCGAAGCCATGTGCCGGGTGTGAATGTGCTGCCACTGATCGGCCATAACGGCGTTCGGCAGGCAGTGATGGGCCTGGCCAATCGCAAGCCCAGTGCAGCCGAGCAGGCGAAGATGGAGGCGCTGGTCAAACAGGCCATGGATATGGGCGCCTATGGCATGTCGAGCGGTCCATTCTATGTGCCGGGAAGATATTCATCCACCGACGAGATCATCGGGCTGGCCAAGGTGGCGGGCCGCTACCCCCATGCCTTCCACACCAGCCATATACGGGACGAATCGAACTATGATCTCGGAGTCATCGGCGCGATCAGGGAGCTGATCGATGTTTCGCGGGCGGCAAGGATCACCGGCATTGTCAGCCATATAAAGATGCTCGGGCCTGCAGTGTGGGGGAAGTCTGCCGAAGCTATCGCGATGATCGAAAAGGCGCGCGCCGAGGGGCTTTCGATCTGGGCCGACCAATATCCCTATGACGCGTCGGGCACCGATCTGCAGCCAGCTCTGGTACCCGGCTGGGCGCAGGAAGGCGGGGCGGAGGCGCTTGCGAAGCGGCTGCAGAACCCCGAGCAGCGGGCGCTGATCCGCAAGGAGATGGCCGTCAATCTCGAACGCCGTGCCGGTGCCAACGCCATCATGATCCGCCGCTTCCAGCCCGATCCGTCGCTGGAAGGCAAGCGGCTGGACGAGATCGCCAAGGAGCGGCGGATGCACCCGCTCGATATGGCGATCGAGATGCTGGAGAAGGGCGGCGCTGCGATCATCTCTTTCAACATGAGCGAGAGGGATATCGAGGCGCTGATGCAGCAGCCCTGGACCATGACCTCCACCGATGGCGGGCTGGTGAAATTCGGCGACGGCAATGAGCATCCGCGCGCCTATGGGGCATTTCCCCGCAAGCTCCGGCGCTACACGTTCGACAAGCCGGTGATCACGCTCGAGCAGGCGATCCACAGCTCGGCCGGCCTGCCGGCCGAGGTGCTCGCCATTCCGGACCGCGGCGTTCTCAAGGCGGGCGCCTATGCCGATGTCATCGTTTTCGATCCGGCAACGGTTTCCGACACCGCCACCTATGAAAAGCCGCACAGCTATTCGAAGGGCATTGATGATGTGTTCGTGAACGGCAAGGCGGCGGTGGCCGGCGGGCAGATCATGGCCGAACGAGCGGGTCGTGTTCTGCTGCGAGAGCGTTGAGCAGGGCGGATGTGCAGCCGGAGCGAATGCGGGGGATGTGGTGCGCCACCGCATCGGCCTGAGCTTCGGTGCCGTGGTCGCGGTGCCTGACAGGGCCACCGGCAGTATGCGGCTGGCGCTCATCGGCACAGCCAATCACCGCAATCGCGGGATTCAATTGGTCGGGGGGCAGCAAGAGGCGTAAAACCATGGGGCCTGCCAAAGGCCGAAATTTGAAAAAATGACCTCGCATCCGCAAGGGAGATTGAAATGCACGGACCAAATGTTCACGCGATGGGCGGCTGCCCGGTGGCGCATGGCGGCAACACCGCCACCAACGAGTCCAGCACCAGATGGTGGCCGCAGGCGCTCAATCTCGATATTTTGCACCAGCACGGTGCCCGCATCGATCCCATGGACCGCGGTTTCAGCTACCGCGAGGCGCTGAAGTCGCTCGACTTCAAGGCGCTCCGGGCCGATCTGACCGCGCTGATGACCGACAGCCAGCCGTGGTGGCCGGCGGATTGGGGGCATTACGGCGGCCTGTTCATCCGGCTCGCCTGGCATGCTGCCGGCTCCTACCGGATGGGCGATGGGCGCGGCGGCGCCGGCTCCGGCAACATCCGTTTTTCCCCGCTCAATTCCTGGCCCGATAACGCCAGTCTCGACAAGGCGCGGCGGCTGCTGTGGCCGATCAAGCGGAAATACGGCAACGCCCTGTCATGGGCCGATCTCATTGTCCTGTCGGGCACCATTGCGTACGAATCCATGGGTCTGAAGATCTTCGGCTTCGGCTATGGCCGGGCCGATATCTGGGGCCCCGAAACCGACATCAACTGGGGCAAGGACAGCATGCTGATGGCCGCCACCGATGAGCGGGTGGCAGACCTGAGCGACGCCGATACCATGGCCGAGCCCTATGCCGCCTCGCACATGGGGCTGATCTATGTGAATCCGGAAGGGGTGAACGGCAAGCCAGATCCGGCACTTACCGCAAAATATGTGCGCACCACCTTTGCCCGCATGGCAATGAACGACGAGGAGACGGCAGCGCTCACGGTGGGCGGCCATACGGTTGGCAAGGCGCATGGCATGGCAGGCGCAATCGGTGCCGCACCTGAAAGTTCGCCGCTCAGCGAGGCCGGCTTCGGCTGGTATAATCCGGGCTTCGACGGCAATGCCAACACAATCCACACCTCGGGTCTGGAAGGCGCCTGGACCAGCAACCCGACCAAATGGGACAATGGCTATCTCGATATGCTGTTCGGGCATGAGTGGGAGCTGAGAAAGTCCCGCGCCGGGGCTTGGCAGTGGGAGCCGGTCGATATCGCCGAGGCGGACAAGGTTCCCGACGCGACCGACCCTTTAATCCGCCACAACCCGATCATGACCGATGCCGATATGGCGATGAAGGTAGACCCCTTCTACCGCGCGATCTGCGAGCGGTTCCACGCCGATCCGGATTATTTGGCGGATACTTTTGCGCGGGCGTGGTTCAAGCTCACCCACCGCGACATGGGGCCAAAGGCCAATTACATCGGCCCCGATGTGCCGGCCGAAGAGCTGCTCTGGCAGGACCCGGTTCCCGCCGGCCCCACCGGCTATGATGTGGCGGCGCTGAAGGCGAAGATCGCCGCCAGCGGGCTGAGCGCGGCGGAGATGATCACCACCGCATGGGACAGCGCGCGCACCTTCCGGGGCTCCGACAAGCGGGGCGGCGCCAATGGCGCGCGCATCCGGCTGGCACCGCAGAAGGATTGGGCCGGGAACGAGCCGGAGCGGCTGGCCAGGGTGCTGGCAGTGCTGGGGCCGATTGCGGCGGCCGCCGGTGCCTCCATCGCCGATACGATCGTGCTCGCGGGCAATGTGGGGCTGGAAAAGGCGATCAGCGCTGCCGGTCACAAGGCCGAGGTGCCGTTCGCGCCCGGTCGCGGCGATGCGACCGACGCCCAGACCGATGCCGCCAGCTTCGATGTGCTGGAGCCGTTGGCCGATGGTTTCCGCAACTGGCAGAAAGAGGCCTTTGATGTGTCGGCCGAGGAAATGCTCCTCGACCGCGCGCAGCTGCTGGGGCTGACGGCGGCGGAGATGACCGTGCTGCTGGGCGGCATGCGCGTGCTCGGCACCAACTATGGCGGCGAGAAGCACGGCGTGTTCACCAGCCGCGAAGGCCAGCTGACGAATGATTTCTTCGTCAACCTGACCGACATGGCGAACAGCTGGCACCCGGTTGCGGAGGGCGGCACCTATCAGCTGCGCGACCGCAAGACCGGGCAGGTGAAATGGACCGCGACCAGCGCCGATCTGGTTTTCGGGTCGAACTCGATCCTGCGGTCCTATGCCGAGGTCTATGCCCAGGACGACAACGGCGCCAAGTTCGTGCGCGATTTCGTGGCCGCCTGGACCAAGGTAATGAACGCCGACCGCTTCGATCTCGGCGGCTGAGAACGGCTTCGGGCGGCCACAAGGCCGCCCGGAAAGCCCGAACCGAACCGGACTCCAGCTCCGTCGACCGGCTTGCCGGCGGCAGGGTCTTGCGCCACGATAATTGCCGGGCAGGGGACAAATGGCATGAAAATGGTTTGGCGTTCGGGGTTTCTGGCTCTTCTCGCCTCCGGGGCCGCCATGGCGCAGGCGCCGGTAGCGAACATCGCCCCCGGCGTGGCGCAGGAGGCGCGCCGGCTGCCGGGGCTGCAGGCTCCCGGCTCGATCATCATCGATCACTGGGGCATCCCGCACATCCGCGCTGCCAATGCGCGCGATGCGTTTTTCCTGCAGGGCTATGCGGCCGCGCGCGACCGGCTGTGGCAGATCGACCTTTGGCGCAAGCGCGGGCTGGGGCGGCTGGCGGCGAGCCTGGGCCCGGCATTCGTGGCGCAGGACCGGGCGAGCCGGCTGTTCCTCTACCGCGGCGACATGGCGGCGGAATGGGCGGCCTACCCGGCCGAAGCGAAATCCTGGACCGAGGCCTTTGCCGCCGGCGTGAGCGCCTATGTGGGCGAAGTGGAGGCCGGCCGCGCGCCGCTGCCCGAGGAGTTTGCCGCCACCGGATCAAGGCCCGAACGCTGGCAGGCCGAGGATATCGTGCGGATCAGAAGCAACGCGCTGGTGAGCAACCTGCCGGGCGAGGTGGCACGCGCCCGCGCCATCTGCGCCGCCGGGCTGGACCGGGAGCGGCTGCGCCGCGCGCTTGAGCCGGTGCACAGCATCGATATGCCCAAGGGCTTCGACCCGTGTTCGGTGCCCGCCAATGTGCTGGATGATTACCGGCTCGGCACCGGCGGGGTGAGCTTCGAGGCCGGCAAGGTGACCGTTCAGGACGCACCCTCGACCATCGCGGCCTATGAAAACCCCGACATTGCCGATGGATCGAACAACTGGGTGGTGGCGCCCGGCCGCACTGCAACCGGCCGGCCGATTCTGGCCGGGGATCCGCACCGGGCGCACGGCGCGCCGTCGCTGCGCTATGTCGCCCATCTGGATGCGCCGGGGCTGCACATCGCCGGCGCCGGCGAGCCGGCGCTGCCGGGCCTCAGCTTCGGCCATAACGAAGATATCGCCTGGGGCCTCACCATCTTCGCCATCGACCAGCAGGATATGGTGGTGAACATGCCGGCGGGCAGCGGGGCTTACCGCGCCATGGGCAAGCCGGTCGCCTATACGGTGGTGTCCGAAACCATCGAGGTGAAGGGGGAAGCGCCGCGCACTGTGGAGCTGCGCTTCACCAGCGATGGCCCGGTCATCCACACCGACCCCAGAACCGGCCGCACCTACAGCCTGCGCGCAACATGGGACCGGCCCGGCGCTTCGGCCTATTTCAACAGCGCCTGGCTGTTCCGCGCCAAAAGCTGGGATGATTTTCTGGTCGCCCGCTCGCATTGGGGGGCACCGCCGCTCAACCTTGTGTTCGCCAGCACGGCCGGTGATATCGGCTGGGCAGCGGCCGGGTTCGTGCCGGTGCGCAGTGGCAGCGCCGATGGGCTGTTGCCGGCGATGCGCGACCTTGCGCCCGCGTGGAAGGGCTGGATGCCGGCGGCCGATCTGCCGGCGGTCCACAATCCGGCAAAGGGCTGGTTCGCCACCGCCAATGCTTACAACCTGCCCGCAGACTATCCCGTGGCCCAGCGGCTGATCAGCTATGAATGGACCGATCCTTCGCGCATCGACAGGATTTCCGAAGTGATGGCCGCCAAGCCGAAGTTCAGCCTGGAAGATGCGATGGCGCTGCAGACCGACCAGACCAGCGCACTCGCCCAGCGGGCCGTGCTACTGCTGCAGGGGCTTGATAGCGACGATCCCGACGCCCGGTCGGCACTGGCATTGCTGAAGGGCTGGAACGGCCTGGAAGATGCGCGCAGCATGGCAGCGCCGCTGTTCGAGGTCTGGATCCAGCGCCACCTCGGCGCTGCGGCGGTGGCCGCCGCAGTGCCGGCGGCGGCCCGCGCCGGCTTCGGGGTGCCATCGGTCACCTCGGTGCTGGCGCTCATCAAGGCTGGTGACCCGCTGCTGGGGCCTGATCCCAGGGCCATTCTCACCAGCTCGCTGGCCAGCGCCTGGCGTGAAACGGCCAAGCTGCTCGGGCCGGACCCGGCGCGCTGGAGCTGGGGGCAGTTGCACAAGGCACAGATAGAGCCGGACCTGCCGATTGCGGGCCGCGACGACGCGCGCTCGCTGGGGCCGCTGCCAATCGGCGGCTCGGGCTCTACCCCGATGGCGGCGGGCAGTTCGCGCGATGATTTCATCGTCCGCCACGGGGCTTCGGTGCGGATGGTGCTCGATGTCGGCGCCTGGGACAACAGCATGATCACCAACTCGCCCGGCCAATCGGGCGAGGCCGACAGCGTGCACTACCGCGATCTGTTTCCGATCTGGGCCGGCGGCAGCTATGTGCCGTTCCGCTGGACACCGGAGGCCGTGATGCACGATGCCGAGCGGGTGATAAGCGCAACCCCGGGCGGATAGGATCAACGGTCGATATCATGAAAACTGCAGGGTGAGCGCCCATCTCGATGCGCTCGAGGCGCATTCGATCTTCATTCTGCGCGAGGCCTTTCACGCGCTTGAGCGGCCGGCGCTGCTATGGTCGCTCGGCAAGGACAGCAATGTGCTCATCTGGCTGGCCAGAAAGGCCTTTCTGGGCGAGATTCCGTTTCCGGTCGCGCATCTCGATACCGGCCTCGAATTTCCGGAAGTCTATGCCTTCCGCGCGCGCTACAGCACCGAATGGGGGCTGCGGCTGATCGACAATGCCTGCCCGCCGCTGGAAGAGACCGACCCCTCGCTGCCGCCGGGTGCCCGCATTGCCCAGCGCAAGTCGCTGGGGCTTGCCCAGGCGCTGGAGCGGCACGGGTTCGATGGGCTGATCACCGGCATCAGGCGCGACGAACAGGCGACCCGCGCCAAGGAGCGGGTGTTCAGCCCGCGCGCGCTCGATGGCAGCTGGCTGGCCACCGACCAGCCGCCGGAATTTTGGGATCATCTGGTGGCGCCGCGCGCGCCGGGGCTGCATGTCCGGGTGCACCCGCTGCTGGCCTGGACCGAGATCGATGTGTGGCGCTACATTGCCCGCGAGAATATCCCGGTCTGCCCGCTTTATTTCGCCAGGGATGGCCAGCGGTTCCGCAGCCTTGGCGAACAGGGCATCACCCTGCCGGTGGCAAGCGAGGCAGACACGATCGAGGCCATAATCGCCGAACTGGAAGCCACCCGCACGCCCGAGCGCGCCGGCCGTACCATGGACCATGAAAGCGAAGATGCCTTTGAGCGGCTGCGCAGCGGGGGCTATCTGTGAGCCTGGGCGCGCCACCTCTGGGCATCGTGATCGTCGGCCATGTCGACCACGGCAAATCCACCCTGATCGGGCGGCTGCTGCTCGATACCGGTGCGGTAGATGCCGGCCAGCTCGCCCGGCTGGAGCAGGCGGCGCAGCGGCGCGGCGAACCGCTGGAACTGGCCTGGCTGCTCGATGCGCTGCAGGTGGAGCGGGACCAGGGCATCACCGTCGACACCAGCCGGATCTGGTTCCGGTCGAGCCTGCGGCCCTATGTGATCATCGACGCGCCGGGGCACAGCGAATTTCTGCGCAACATGGTGAGCGGGGCTTCCGGCGCAGCGGCGGCGGTGCTGCTGGTCGATGCCGCGCAAGGGGTGGGGGAACAGACCCGGCGGCACAGCGAACTGCTCGTCCTGCTCGGCGTGCGCCAGCTGATTGTCGCCATCAACAAGATGGACCTTGTGGGCCATGACGAGGCACGGTTCGAGGCGCTCAAGGCAGAGACCGGGGCGATGCTCGCGGGGCTGGGCATCACGCCAGCTGCCACTCTGCCGCTGGCGGCGCGCGACGGCGCCAATCTGGTGCTGCGGAGCGAGGCGCTCGGCTGGTACCGGGGGCCGACACTGGTGGAGGCGCTGGACGCGCTGAGCCTGCCGGTGGCGAGCGACGCGCCGCTGCGCCTGCCGGTACAGGATGTATATCGGCGTGCAGGCGCCCGCTGGGCGGTCGGGCGGGTCGATTCCGGGGATATCAAGGTTGGAGACAGGCTGCGGATTCTGCCCACCAACCAGCTTGCGGTGGTGGCGGAGCTCGATGTCGCCGGCCAGCGCCGCGAAGCCGCCTGCGCCGGGGCGGCGGTGGCGGTGCGCTTCGGCAATGAGGTGTTGCTGGCGCGCGGGCAGCTGATGGTGCCGGAAAGCCATGATGCGATGCTCGCCGACCATCTTCGGTTGAGCGCCTTCTGGCTCGATTCCGAGCCGCTCCGGGTGAAGGACCGGGTGCAGCTGCGGGTGCATGCGGCGCAGGTGGCTGCCACCGTGCTCTCCATCGATGCGGCTTCGGGCAGCGGGGAGGAAGTGGGTCCGGGCGGTTTTGCCGATGTGGTGTTGCGCCTTGCCCAGCCGCTGGCCTGCGATCCGGGCCGAACTGCTGCCCCGACCGGCCGTGCAGTGCTGCTGCGCCGGGACCGTATCTGCGGCGGTGGGCTGGTTCTGGAAGGCGAACGCCGCACCGCCGCTGCAACCGGCCGGGCCATGCTGGCGCCCGATGGAACCGGGTTGCAGGCGATCGAACCGGAGCCGGGCCGGGTGCTGTGGCTGTTCGGCCTTTCTGGCGCCGGAAAATCGACGATTGCGCGCACCGTAAAGCAGTTGCTCGCCGATCTGGGCCGCGAGGCGGTGGTGCTCGATGGGGACATGCTGCGGCTGGGCCTGAACAGCGATCTCGGGTTCAGCGAGGCGGACCGCAGCGAGAATGTGCGCCGCACCGCCCAGATTGCGGCGTTGCTCAGCCGGCAGGGGCTGGATGTGGTGGTCGCGGTGATCACGCCTTCGGCAGCGATGCGCGGCCTCGCGCGCGATATTCTGGGCAGCGCCGCCCGGTTCATCTGGGTTCGCGCCAGCCTGGAGACCTGCGCGCGGCGTGACCCCAAGGGCCTGTATGCAAGGGCCAGTGCCGGCACGCTCTCGGGCTTCACCGGGCTTTCGGCCCCCTTCGAGGCACCGCTCGATGCGGACATGATCATCGATACCGATGTGCTGGCGCCGGAAGCAGCGGCGGCCGCAGCGCTGGCCAGCCTTTAGTATGGCCGCGCTCTTGGGGCTTGCCGCTACAGGGGCCGCCCATTAAGGCGCTGACATGGCTCATCGCATCCTCGTCACCGGCGGCGCCGGCTTTCTCGGCTCGCATCTGTGCGACCGTTTGATCGAGGCCGGGCACGACGTGCTGTGCATCGACAATTACTTCACCGGTTCCAAGGCCAATGTCGCGCATCTGCTCGGCCATCCACGCTTCGAGCTGCAGCGCCACGATGTCACCTTTCCGCTGTATGTGGAGGTGGACCGGATCTTCAACCTCGCCTGCCCGGCGAGCCCGGTGCATTACCAGCATGATCCGGTGCAGACGACCAAGACCAGCGTGCACGGGGCCATCAACATGCTCGGCCTTGCCAAGCGGGTGCGTGCGCGCATCCTGCAGGCCTCCACTTCCGAGGTGTACGGCGACCCCGAGGTGCACCCGCAGCGCGAGGATTATTGGGGCCGGGTGAACCCCATCGGCCCGCGCAGCTGCTATGACGAGGGCAAGCGCTGCGCCGAAACGCTGTTCTTCGATTATCACCGCCAGCACAGCCTTGAAATCAAGGTGATGCGGATCTTCAATACCTATGGCCCGCGCATGCACCCCGGCGATGGCCGGGTGGTCTCCAACTTCATCGTGCAGGCGCTTCGGGGCGAGGACATCACCATCTACGGCGACGGCCAGCAGACCCGCAGCTTCTGCTATGTCGATGATCTGATCGCCGGCATGCTGGCGCTGATGGAGTCGGACGCCGGCTTCACCGGCCCGGTCAATATCGGCAACCCCGGTGAATTCACCATGCTCGAACTGGCGGAGGAAGTGCTGCGCCAGGTCGGCGGGCAATCGAAGCTGCGGTTCCTGCCGCTGCCGCCCGATGATCCGCGCCAGCGCCAGCCCGACATCAGCCTGGCGGCCGAGAAACTCGGCTGGGCGCCCAAGGTGCCGCTGGCCGAAGGGCTGGAGCGGACAATCGCCTATTTCAAAGGCCGGCTGGCCACCTGAGAGGCGCCCCTCGCCCGATCAGGAGGCGGCAAGCCGCCACGGCCTGAGCGCGAGCGAAAGATAGCCGAAGGTCTGCGACGGCCGGAACAGCAGGAAGCCGAAAATCATCCCGATGAAATAGCTGCCGAGCGTTGCCAGCGCGGCGCCCATCGCGCCAAACTCCGGAATCAGCCACAGGTTGAGCCCCACATTCAGTGCAGCGCCGCCCAGCTGCATCGCCAGCGTCAGTCGCTGCTTGTTGTGGAGCAGCATCCATTTGCTCCACACCAGCCCCAGGCAAACCGGAATGCCCGCCCAGATATGAAGGGCAAGCACCGGACCAGCCGCAGCATAGGGCGCGCCGAACAACAGCCTTACCCCCCATCCTGCGGTCAGGCTTGCGACCACGCCCGCCGCCACCGCCAGCCAGAGCATCGCTGCATACAGCCGTGCCCAGCGTGCCGCTTCGGCCGCCGCATCCCGCCCGTGCAGCGCCACCAGCGCCGGATAGGCGGAGCCGGCGATAACCACCGGCAGGAAATACCAGAGCTCGCTCACCCTCACCGCCGCGCTGTAGATACCCACCTCGCCGTCGCCGCGCATATCGCCGAGCATGATCTGATCGACCCGCAAGTTTATCAGCACTGCAATGCCCGCAAACAGCATCGGCCAGCTTTCCTTTAGGAGCGAAAGCGCGCGCGCCCCCCGCGCCCGCCAGCGCCCGGTGCCGCGGTTGCGCCAAACCGCCAGCACAAAGGCCGTCACCGCCATCAGGATGAACTCCAGCCCGATCATCACCGCAAAGGCGATCATCGGCGCGCCCGCAAGCAGCAGCGCCACCCGGCCGGCAGTGATGGCCGCAAACACCAGCCAGCCCGCCCAGATGAGATAGCGGTTCTCCAGCCGCGCCTCGAACTGGTAGCGCACCACATCTGCGCTCAGCGCAAGCAGCTGCACGCCCAGCACTACAGCCAGTGCCATGCTTTCGCCGTCCGCCGGCCGCAGCTGGCTTACCAGCACCAGCAGCAGCCCGAACCCCAGGCTGCCCCCCAGAAGCTGCAAGGCGAGCGCCGAGCCGAGAATCTCCGGGGCGTCCTCCGGCGTGCGCACCAGCTCACGCACCACAAGCTCGTTCAGGCCCAGGCTCGTCAGCGCGCTCAACAGCCCGACCAGCGCCAGCATCCAGTTCAAGGTTCCAAACGCATCCGGCCCCAGCGCCCGCGCGATCCACACGCTCACGAACAGGCCGAGAACCATTTTTGCAATACGGTCGGAAACCGACCAGCCGGCATTGGCGACAATCCGGGCAAGGACCGGCCTCGCCGAAACCGTTGCCCGCAATCGATCTCGCGCCGCCCGCATGGGTTGGGCATAGCGTCGTGCCTGCAAACATGCCACTGTGTATCAATGCCCGCGCACGTAGTTTTCGCCGCCAACGATCTTTATGTGCCGCATATGGCCACTGCAATCGCGTCGCTCGTCGCCAATAATCCGGGCGCAGATTTCAGGCTGCATGTGCTGTGCACCGGCATTGCCGATGCAAACTGGAACCGGCTGATGGCCGGTCACGACATTCCGACCGTCCGCCATCTGTTGCCGGCGGCGATGTTCGAGGCGCTTCCCAGCATCGGCCATATCGCCCGAAGCGCCTATTACCGGCTGTTCGCCGCCGATATGATCGATGCGCCGCGCGCGCTCTATCTCGATTCCGATCTTATCGTGCTCGGTAGTCTGGCGCCGCTCCTGCAGATGGACCTGCAGGGCATGGCGGTGGCGGCGGTCGAAGATCCCGATGTGGTGCCGCTCCCCGCCCTCGGCATAAGCAAGGGCGCGCGCTATTTCAACTCGGGCGTGATGCTATTGGATCTGGACCGCTGGCGGGCGACCGACATGCGCAGCCGGGTCATCGAGCGCATCCGCCGCGTGCCGGAAGCGATCCGATACGCCGATCAGTGCGGCCTGAACGCCGTGCTAGACGGCGCGTTCAAACCTCTCGACCCGCGCTTCAACATGATGACCGGGCTGCTGTCGATGAAACCGGACGAAGCCCGGCGCATCTATGGGCCTGAAGGCGTGGCGCCTGCTCTTGCCGATCCGGCGGTCGTGCACTTCACCGGCTCTTTAAAGCCATGGCGGCTCAACACCCGCCACCCGCACAAGCAGGCCTATTGGCACTATCGCAACACCACCGCCTTCAAGTCGCGCGTCGCCGATGATCTCGGCCCGGCATCGCTGCTTCGCTGGCTGGTGCCCGAACCGATGGCGCGCGGCCTCCGCCGGCTCCGGGGCTGAGCGTTCAGCCTTCCGGCTTGCGGGCCCAGGTGGCGCCGCCCACCCAGTCTCCGGCTACCGCGCGGAAGGCCAGCACCTCGATCCGCGCCCACACGCCGGCGGCGAAATAAGGGTCCTGCTCGATAAAGCGCCGGGCCTCGGCTGCATCCATTGCCTTCACAACCAGCAGCGATCCGCAGACCTTGCCCTGCGCATCGTTCATCGGCCCGGCCAGCGCCAGCTGGTCGATATGGGTGCCGATATGGGCGAGATGCGCCTGCAGATGCTCGGTGCGTATGCTATCGGCGCCGGGATTGTCATGGCCGATGACGGCGAACAGGCTGGTCATGTCTCGCTCCTGAAAATACGGGGTCCTAGAGAAGAGCGCGCGCGGTCCAATAGGTGATGCCCGCCGCCACATAGGCAGCGGCGAAAAGATAGGTGAACATGAACGCCGGCCAGCGCCAGCCGCCGGTCTCCCGCCGGGTCACCGCCAGCGTTGACAGGCACTGGGGGGCGAACACGAACCACGCCAGAAAGGCGAGTGCTGTGGGCAGCGACCAGCGGCCCCGCAGTGTCTCCACCAGAGACCCGCTGTTCTCATCGTCCACGCCCTGCAGCGAATATACCGTGCCGAGTGCGCTCACGGCCACTTCGCGCGCCGCCATTCCCGGCACCAGCGCGAGCGTGATCTCGCTGTTGAAGCCGATCGGGCGGAACAGCGGCTCCAGCGCGTTGCCGATGCGCCCGGCAATGCTGTATTCCAGCGCCGGGCGCTGCCAGTCCGCCGGCGGCTTGGGCCAGGTGGCCAGCGCCCAAAGCGCCATGGTGGAAACCAGGATGATGGTGCCGGCGCGCACCAGAAACGCCTGCGCGCGCTGCCACAGGCCGATCAGCAGATCGCGCGGGGCGGGCCATTGATATTTCGGCATTTCCATCAGGAAACCGGGGCTCTCGCCGCGGGTCACGGTGCGGCGCAGTGCGGCGGCCGCAACCAGCGCCCCCAATATGCCGGCAATATAAAGCCCGGTGAGCACCAGCCCCTGCAGGTTGAACAGCCCCACATTTGTGGCCGGAATGAAGGCGGCGATGATAACCGCATAAACCGGCAGCCGCGCCGAACAGGTCATCAGGGGTGCGATCAGGATGGTTGTCAGCCGGTCGCGCGGCTCGGCGATGGTGCGGGTCGCCATGATGCCGGGAATGGCGCAGGCAAAGCTTGAAAGCAGCGGGATGAAGGCGCGGCCATTCAGCCCCACACGCGCCATCAGCCGGTCCATGATGAACGCCGCACGCACCATATAGCCCGATTGTTCCAGGCACAGGATGAAGAAGAACAGGATGAGGATCTGCGGCAGGAACACCAGAACCGCGCCAACACCGGCCAGCACGCCATCGGCGAGCAGCGAGCGCAGCGGCCCCGCCGGCAGAGCGACCAGCACCGCCTGCTGGCCAAGGCCGACCAGCGCCTCCAGCGCCTGCATCGGCGCCTCCGCCCAGGCAAACACCGCCTGGAAGATCGCAAACAGCAGCCCTGCCAGCAGCAGCGGCCCGGCCACCGGGTGCAGCGCCACACGGTCCAGCCGGTCCGACCACAGGCGGCGGCTGCCGGTGGCGCGGGTGGCGGCCTGGGTGATGCGCCGCGCCTCGCGCTGCAGCGGCGTGATCTCGGCCAGCTGAAACTCCGCTACCGGAAGCGTCGCTGCCGATAATGGCTGGGCGAGCAGCCCGCCGATTGCCGCCTCCAGCGCCTCCAGCCCGCGCCGGCGCACCGCAACCGTGGGCACCACCGGCATGCCGAGAAGCCGCTCAAGCGTCGGGATATCGAGCTCCATCCCGTCGCGGGTGGCCAAATCGACCATGTTGAGCGAGACCATCATCGGCCGGCCCAGCGCCTTCAGCTCCAGCACGAAGCGCAGATGGTTGCGCAGGTTGGTGGCATCCACCACCGCCACAATCGCATCGATCGGCCGTTCGCCCGCCAGCCGCCCCAGCACGGCATCGCGGGTCACCGCCTCGTCAGGGCTGCGCGGATCGAGGCTGTAGGTGCCGGGCAGGTCGATCAGTTCGGCCGTCCGCCCGTCCGGCAGCGGCAGCCGCCCGGCCATCCGCTCCACGGTCACGCCCGGGTAATTGCCCACCTTCTGCCGGCTGCCGGTCAACGCGTTGAAAAGGCTGGTCTTGCCGGCATTGGGGTTGCCGACCAGTGCAACCACCGGCGGGAGCAGCTCGACCGTCACCCTGCCGGCACCACTTCAACCAGCCCGGCCATGCCCCGGCGGAGCGCCACCACCATGTTGCCGACCCTGACCGCAAGCGGATCCCCACCAAAGGGGGCGCGGTGCAGAAGCTCCACGTCAACGCCTTCGTCAAAGCCCATTTCCTGCAGACGGCGCGCCGATACCGGGTCGCGCCCGTCGCGGTCAATGGCGGTAATCAGCGCCGGCTGGCCGGGCTGCAGCCGGTCGATGAACAGGGGTGTGGCCATGGGCCGGGGCGAATCCTCTAGGATGTTCCTGCGAGGCGTTATCATGTAGCCCTGTGCAGCGCTAGAGGCGCAGCGCTAGAGGCCCCTCAGCTAACGGGGTAACGCAGCCGTCCGAGGATCCGGGCCGGGTTGGGCAGCCATTCGGTGGCATCGCGCAGGCCCGCCTTGGCCTTTTCTATCCGCATCACATCATCAATCCGCCGGTCGATGAAGGCGCGAGTCGCGGCCATGTCCTCGCTGTCATCCTCCAGCCAATAGAGCAGGGCGGCGGAATAGACCGAGCCCAGGATCACGCGCTTGGAATAATGGTTGAAGTCTGTCGCCGTATCGCCCGCTGCCCGCCACATCGCATCCGCCGTGCGCCACAGCGTGCGAAAGCCCAGCGCCGCATTGGCCGGCAGCGTCATCACCGCCAGCGCACGCCGCACCGCCTCCTTGTCATCCGCCGCCTGCTCCAGCCGGGTGGTAAGCGCAAAGCGGATGCGATCCCGAATCTTCATCTTGTCCGCACCCGCCGCTGCCATGGCATCCGCCATCCTCGCATCGGCCCGCGCCGTATAGACATCGGTCATCGCGGCCGCATCGGGCAGCGCCAGTGCCGCAATCTCGCGGTCGATACCCTCGGCATCGGCAGCCGCATCGCGCGCCATGGCGGTCCAGCCATCGAACGGCACATGGGGGAGCATCGCCGCCACCAGCGCCGGTCGCAACCCGGCTAATGGCTGGTCGTTCGGCGTCTGGTCTGGCTCGTTCATCATGGCACCACATTAGCGGCTCCCGCTACGATGCTCCAGCGCCTTGGTGCCGCAAGCGGCGCGCTTGTTTCCGGCGTGCTGCTCTGCTATGCGCCACGCTCGCTCCAGCAGGCTTGCTTGCCGGAAATAATCCATCTTGGACAAGCGTGGGTGCTGTGCCAGCCCCCTCGACGTGAATGGAGAGTACGGCTGCATGCAAATCATGGTTCGCGACAACAATGTTGATCAGGCGCTGCGCGCGCTCAAAAAGAAGCTGCAGCGCGAGGGCGTCTACCGCGAGATGAAGCTGCGCCGCCATTATGAAAAGCCGAGCGAAAAGCGCGCCCGTGAGAAGGCAGCCGCCGTTCGCCGCGCGCGCAAGCTCGAGCGCAAGCGCATGGAACGTGACGGCGTGAAATAAACCGGCAGCAAGCGCTGCCGCATGGGCGGGTCCGGTTTCGACCCGCCTTCACCTCACCCGAGATTATCCGACCCGATAGGGGAAAAATCCGATGGCCAGCACTGAAGCGACCGCCAGCAGCCCCGGCGTCGGCCGCTGGCTTGTGGGTGGCGCTGTCGTTCTCGCAATAGCCGGCCTCGGCATCTGGGCCGGAACCCAGAGCCAGGTTGCCGCCGTCCGCACGGCAGACATGGCCTATCTTGCAAGCAACAAGGAGAAGCCGGGCGTGATCAGCACCGATTCGGGCCTGCAATATCAGGTCATCCGCGAAGGCACCGGCCCCAAGCCGGTAGCGACCGATGTTGTCCTCGTGCACTACGAAGGCAAGCTGGTCGATGGCACGATCTTCGATTCGAGCTATCAGCGCGGCCAGCCAGCAGCCTTTCCGCTCAACCAGGTCATCCCCGGCTGGACCGAAGGCGTGCAGCTCATGCCCACCGGCTCCAAATATCACTTCGTGGTGCCACCCGCCCTTGCCTATGGCTCGCGCGGCGCCGGCGGCGTAATCCCCCCCGGCGCAGTCCTCGAATTCGATATCGAACTGCTGGCGGTTCGCCCGGCCGAGTAGGCACTGGAAAGCGCCTCCGGCGGGCAGCTTTTAACCTCCGGCGGGCAGTTTTTAAGCCTCCGGCGGGCAGGGCCGGCGGCCCTGCACCCGAATTTATGCAGTCATATTTACCGGGAAAATCCTCGCTAGCCGATAGCGAAGCCCCCATAATCG
>JBBQIP010000022.1:0-19563 GCA_038325045.1 Sphingomonadales bacterium | reverse complement strand
GTCCGCGCCCGCTCGAGCTTCTGGGCTTTCGCGCCGCATTCGATCTGCGGCTGGCGATCACCCGCACCGATTCCGGCCTTTCGCTGAAGCGCATCCCGATAAAGGTGGACAGCAGGCCCCTCAGGGTGAGCGGCCTCGTTGGCGGCAGCCTGCAACGGTCGCTGCGCTCGGCTGGCATCCCGGCCAATCTGTCGCGCGAGTTCGTCGCCACCATGGGCTATGTCGTTGACATGCAGCGCGGCCTAGGCAAGCGTGATCGCTTTGATATCATTGTGGAACGCGAAGCTGCTGAAACCGGCGAAGTGCGGTTCGGCGGGCTGCTCTATGGCGGGCTGGACCGCCCGTCCAAGGAGCGGCTGGAGGTCGCCCGCTGGTCCTATGGCGGCCGCCCGCAGTTCTTCCGCCCCAGCGGCGAATCCGCCCGCAAGGGCCTGATGCGCACGCCGATCGATGGCGGCCGCCTCACCTCGGGCTTCGGCATGCGCTTTCACCCGCTGCTCTCCTATTCGCGCATGCATCAGGGCGTGGATTTCGGTGCTGCACACGGCACTCCCATCTATGCCGCCGCTGGTGGCAAGGCGGATTTCGTGGGGCCACATGGCGGGCACGGCAATTTTGTGCGCATCCGGCACACTGCCGATCTCGCCACCGGCTATGCCCATATGTCGCGCTTCGCGGTGAAGCGCGGCCAGCAGGTCGCCCAGGGCCAGGTCATCGGCTATGTCGGCTCCACAGGCGTTTCTACCGGGCCGCATTTGCACTATGAAATCTGGCTGAAGGGCAAGCCGGTCAACCCGATGACACTCAAGTTCACCGGCGGCACCCAGCTCACCGGCGCCCAGATGAACGGCTTCCAAGCAGAACTCAGCCGGCTTCGCGCCGTCGCAGTGACCGGCGCCGACCCTGCCCCGCCCAAGCGCCCCGGCCGGCGCCCGCGCGCCTGAACATTCCGTTGGCCCCCTTGAAGCTGCGCAACACCCTCTGCTACCGATAGCCCATGCGCGGTCCGTTCATTGCATCATTGCTGTCATGCCTGATAGCGGCGGGCTGCTCGGCTCAGCCAGATCCGCAGGCTCGCGCCGCCTCGTCGCCGATGGTCGCTGGCGCGCCGCAGCCTTCGGCTTTTCCGGCGCCCGAACGGCCGGTCGCCGGTATCGTCAGCCCGGCCTGGGACAATGAGAGCCGCCGCGACGATGGCCGCGAGGCCGCCCGCGTGATTGCCGCACTGGGCATCGGCCCGGGCCAGACGGTTGCCGATATCGGCGCAGGTACCGGCTATTATACGGTCCGCCTCAGCCCCGTGGTCGGCCCGGAAGGGGAAGTGATCGCCCAGGACATCATGCCTGAATATCTGCGCGATCTCGAAGTCAGGGTCGCGGCCGCCGGGCTTGAAAATGTGAGCTTCGTGCGCGGCACAGAGGCCGATCCGATGCTGCCCGCCAGCCGGATCGATACGGCGCTGATGATCCATATGTATCACGAAATCGGCCAGCCCTATGCGCTGCTCACCCGGTTGCGAAGCGCGCTCAAGCCTGGCGCAAAACTCGGGATCGTCGATCTTGAGCGCGAACCGCTATATCATGGCATGCCGAGAACACTGCTGGTGTGCGAGCTGAAGGCGGTTGGCTATGATCTGGTCAGCATCACCGATCTGACCAGCGGCTATCTCGCTATCTTCACCCCCGGCACGCCGCCGCCGCCCGCAACCGTCAAGGCGTGTCGCCGCTGATCCGCGCGAAAATGGCGGTCGGCAACAGCAGCCCGCGCGCCTCCTCCACCAGCGCCATGTCACCGGCCTCGACTGTGCTTGCCGAGCCGGCAAACCGCTCAGCGAGCAACCCCGCCAGTGCCACGGCGGACATGCGGATGGCATAGACGGTGAGCACCAGAAAGCCGCCGTTGTTCAGCAGCTGTGCTGCCAGCTCCACCAGTTCGGGCAGGTCGCGCTCAAGGCTCCAAACCTCGCCGTCCGGCCCGCGGCCATATTTGGGCGGGTCGAGCAATATCCCGTCATAGCGGCTCCCGCGCCTCACCTCACGGCGCATGAACTTCAGCGCATCATCCACCAGCCAGCGCACCGGGGCGTCGGCCAGGCCGGAGAGCGCTGCGTTGGCACGCGCCCCTGCAACCGCCTTTTTGCTGGCATCCACATGGGTCACTTCCGCTCCGGCCGCGGCCGCTATAAGGCTCGCGACGCCGGTATAGCCAAACATGTTCAAGAGTTTCCGGCCTGGCTGCAGCCGCTCCTCCATCCAGTCCCATTGCGGAGCCATGTCGGGGAAAAAGCCCAGGTGCCGGAACGGGGTATTGCCGGCATGAAACCGCACCGCACCGCGCGCCAGCGGCCATTGCTGGGGCACAAGTTCGGCAAGCTGCCAGCGGCCGCCGCCTTCCTCATCGCTGCCACCGATGAATTCACCGTCCGCCTGCCACTCGGCCGCCGCCGGTGCCCAGAGCGCCTGCGGCTCGGGGCGGATGAAACGGTAGGGGCCATAGCGCTCCAGCTTGCGCCCCGCCCCGCTATCAAGCAGCGCATGGTCTGCCCAGCCAGCCCCCCTCAGGACGCGCAGCTGGCCGTCCCAGCTGCTCATGCTGCGCGGGCCACCTTCTTGCGTGGGCCGCTAACGCCAATCTCGGCCCGAGCCGGCGGGCCGGCGAGCATGGCAGCGCCAGCGGCCCGCGCTGCCTCCACATCCACCGCCAACAGCCGGTCCACAACCTCGGCCGGCGGCAGGAAGCGACCATGAACCGCAAACGACCGTGCCGCATAATCAGCCTGCCCGGCCGGGGTTTCGAGCGCCATCAGCAGCCCTGCCACGGCCTGGGCGCGGGCACGTTCCAGTTCGGCCGGCTGCAAATCGGCGGCCGCGCCGGCCAGCACGGTATCGATCAGGTCGCGAGCCGCAGCGGCATGCTCACGGGCGCAGGCCGCATGCACGCTCATCAACCCGCCATCGGCATAGGGCGTAAGCCCCGCGCTCACCGAATAGGCCAGCCCGCGTGCCTCGCGCACCTCCTGGAAAAGCCTTGAGGACATGCCGCCGCCAGCCGCCATGGTGAATAGCAGCGCCGCATCATGGCCGGGGTGATGATGGCCCGGCGACGGTACCCCGAGGGTAAGCTGCACCTGCTCGCTGCGGCGCCGGTCGCTCGCGTGGCCGGCCACGAATTGCAGCGGCTCGGCAGCCTTGTCATCCGCCCGGGGTGCCTCAGCCAACGCCGGAAACGCGACCTCGGCCAGTTGCATGAGTATTTCATGGTCCAGCTTGCCCGCCACCGCCAGCGTCAGCCGCGAGGGGTGGTAATGGGCCTGCTGCCAGCCGAACAGGTCCGAAGTTCCGATCCGCTCAAGGCTCTCCTCGCTGCCGAGAATCGACCGGCCCAGCGCCTGGCCGGGAAAGGCAGCCTCCTGCAAATGGTCGAACACGATATCGTCGGGCGTGTCGCGGGCTTCACCAAGCTCCTGCAGCACCACATGCTTTTCACGCACCAGCTCATCGGCATCAAAGCGCGGCCGGCTCAGCATATCCCCGATCAGCGCCAGCCCGAGTGGCAGATCGCCCGCCAGCAGCCGGGCATGAAAGCAGGTCATGTCGCGCGAGGTCCAGGCGTTCAGCTGCCCGCCCACATCCTCTATCGCCTCGGCAATCGCGCGGGCTGACCGGGTTTCGCTGCCCTTGAACACCATATGCTCGAACAGATGCGCCAGCCCGTTCAGCGGCGCTGCCTCAAACCGGCTGCCGGTATCCGCGGTCAGATTGATGGCGACCGTCTCCACGCCTTCAACCGCGCAGCTGATCACCCGCAGGCCATGGGCAGTGGTGCCGACAACCGGCGCCTTCATCGCGGCTGCGCCCGCTCGGCAACATAGGCCTTCACCGTCTCCAGATCGACCGGCAGCCGGTCGTAGCGCTCGGCCCTGTCCATGATCCCGCGCACCCGGGCCGGCAGCACCGGCCGCACCCCGCAGGCGCGCTCCACCGCATCACCAAACTTGGCTGGATGCGCCGTCGCCAGTGTTACCACCGGCACATCGACGGGCAGTGTTTTGGCGGCGCGGTGTGCTGCTGCAAGGCCAATGGCAGTGTGCGGTTCAATCATCTGGCCCGCATGGTCGCGGGCATGGCGCAGCGCGGCCCCCATCGCCTCGCCGTCCACCCGCTCGCTCTGGAAGCGGGCGGCGGCGGCGGCGCGCATGGCAGGCGTAAGCGTCAGGCGGCGGGTAGCCTCGAATTCCTGCATCATCCCGGCCGTGGCGGCGCCGTCGCGGCCGGCAAGGTCGAAAAGCAACCGCTCGAAATTGCTGCTCACCTGAATGTCCATCGAGGGCGCATGCGTCGGCACCACCTGCCCCACCGAATAATCCCCGGCCGAAAGCGCCCGGTGCAAAATGTCATTCTCGTTGGTGGCGACCACCAGCCGCGCCACCGGCAGGCCCATTTCAGCTGCGACATGGCCGGCAAACACATCCCCGAAATTGCCGGTGGGCACCGAAAAGGCAATTTCGCGCTCGGGTGCTCCCAGCCGGACACCGGCATAGAAATAATAGACCACCTGCAGCATCAGCCGCGCCCAGTTGATGCTGTTCACAGCCGAAAGCGGAAACCTCGCGGCAAAGTCGCGGTCGTTGAACATCGCCTTCACCAGTGCCTGCGCATCATCGAAGCTCCCGGCAACCGCGATATTATGGACATTAGGCGCCAGCACCGTGGTCATCTGCCGGCGCTGCACTTCCGAAACCCGGCCTTCCGGGTGCAGCATGAACACCTCGACATGCTCGCGCCCCGCCAGCGCATTGATAGCCGCCGATCCGGTATCGCCCGATGTGGCGCCTATCACCACCAGATGCCGCCCCGAGCCGCTGAGAAAATGTTCGAACAGCTGGCCCAGCGCCTGCATGGCCACATCCTTGAAGGCAAGGGTTGGCCCATGGAACAATTCAAGCAGCCAGTGCCGGCCATCAAGCTGCACCAGCGGCACCGTGGCGGCATGGGCAAAGCTCGAATAGGCGCGGGTGAACAGCAACCGCAGCGTGGCCTCGTCGAGCACATTGCCCACAAAGCCCCGGCAGACCCGGACGGCCGTTTCCACATAATCGAGCCCGGCCAGATCGGCGATCTCGGCCTTGCTCAGCCGCGGCCATGCACGCGGCACATACAGGCCGCCGTCGCTGGCCAGCCCCGCAAGCGTGACCGCATCAAAATCGAGAATCGGCGCGCTGCCGCGAGTGCTTACATATTCCATCGTGCCAAGCGGCCTAGCGCGCCGCAGCCGGCGCCGCAACCGCCCGCGCCCGGCGCCTGAGCCAAAGGCCATAAATGACAAGAAGCGTCGCAGAAAGTCCGAACCACTGGCCAGCATAGGCCAGGTGGTTATCCGGCAATTCCTCAGGCGTCGGCAGCCGCGAGGCCTCAAGGCCCGGCACAGCGCTGTTCGCGATGAGCATCAACTTCGGGCGGCCGGGTGCATCGCCATAGGGACGCTCGATCAGCAGCCCTTCAAACCGGGTATCGACCATGAAGCTCTGCTCGAGCGCGCGCGGATCCCGTGTCCAGCCGGCAACCGCCACCACTGCCGGTGCAGCATCGCCGGCGCGGCACGATACCAGCACCAGAAAACCCCCGTCTCCGCCCCGGCTGCTGCCGCCCTTCAGATCATAGGGCCTGGTCCGCCCCGGCCGGCATTCCAGCCAGCCACGCCGGAACTGCAAATCTCCCCCAGCGCCGGCGCTGGCGGCGTCCACGGGCGGCAGCGCCGGCTGCGCTGCCAGCTGCGCCATCAGCGCGTGCTTCCACTCCCGCCGTTCGAGCTGCCACACGCCGAGCCCGGCCAGAAAGGCCGCCAGCAGAACCACCACCAGTGTCGGCAAAAGCGGCAGTCCACGCCTCATTGCTGGCCGCTTCCCGCAGCCTGCGACCAGACCAGCGCCAGCAACGCGCCCTTCGCCAGGCGCATCAGCCCCAGCGACAGCACCAGAGTAAGCGGCAGCCAGAGCAACACATGCACCCACCAGGGCGGAGATTGGGACAGCTCAAGCCATACGGCGAGTCCGGTGATGATGGCACCCACGATCAGGATCAGGAAGGCGGCCGCGCCGTCGCCCACGTTCAACGACTCAAAATCGAGCTCGCAGGCCGGACAAGGGGGAGCAAAGGCAACCAGCCCGGCAAACAGCGCGCCCGATCCGCAGCGCGGGCACCGGCCGGCAAGGCTGCGGCGCACCGCCAGACCGGCGGCAACCGGCTCAGCCAAAAGCGCTCTTCACCACCGCCGCGCCAAAGTTCGAGCCCCAGACATAGATGGAGATGAACAGAAACAGCCATACGACATCGACAAAATGCCAGTACCAGGCTGCTGCCTCGAACCCGAAATGCTGCTTGGACGTGAAATCACCCTTATAGGTCCGCGCCAAGCACACGATGAGGAAGATGGTGCCGACAAGCACGTGAAAGCCATGAAAGCCGGTCGCCATGAAGAAAGTGGCACCGTAAATGCTGTCATCAAGCCCGAACTGGGCATGTTCATATTCATAGGCCTGCACCATCGAGAAGACCGCGCCGAGAATTATGGTGAGCCACAACCCCTGCTTCAGCCCTTTGCGGTCGTCATGGATGAGCGCGTGGTGCGCCCAGGTTACCGTGGTGCCAGACAGCAGCAGGATGAGCGTGTTGAGCAGCGGGAACACGAAAGGATCGAGCACTTCAATGCCCGAAGGGGGCCAGGTGCCGCCCATGCCTTCCTGCTGCGAAGGATAGAGCGCTGCGGAAAAATACGCCCAGAACCAGGCGACGAAGAACATGACTTCCGAGGCTATGAACAGGATCATCCCGTAGCGGTGGTGCAGCTGCACGACCGGCGTATGGTCACCGGTGTTCGCCTCGTGCACCACATCCTTCCACCAGAGGAAGAACATCGCCGAAACCGAGGCGAAGCCAAGCCCGAACACGGACGATCCCCAGCCGTACTTGTGCATCCAGCCAATCGCGCCGGCAGCCATCACCAGCAACGCCAGTGACATGAGCAGCGGCCGCGAGGATGGCTGCAGGATGTGGTAGTCGTGCGTCTTGCCGCCGGCCATGGCGTCAACCCCTTTTGTCAGTCACCGGCAATCCGGCGCTCTTTGCTGCAGTGCGGCTTAACCCCGCATCGGCCGGCTTGTCCACCGGATAGAAGGTGTAGGACAGGGTGATTTCCGAAATCCGGTTGGCGCTCGGGTCATCGAGGATCGAGGGATCGATGAAATACACCACCGGCATGTCCACCTTTTCGCCCGCTGCCAGCGTTTGCTCGGTAAAGCAGAAACATTCGACCTTGCGGAAATAGGCCCCGGCCGTATCCGGCGACACATTGAACACCGCGCGCCCGGTAGTCGGCTGGCCGCTCAAGTTGGTGGCAGTATAAAAAGCCAGAACCTTCTCGCCGATCCGCACCTTGTTGACTGCTTCCTTGGGCTGGAAACGCCACGCCAGCCCCGCCCCCATGGTCGCATCGAAGCGCACATTGATGGTGCGGCCACCCAGCGCCGCCAACTGGGCGGCATCGGGCACCGCCGCCGCATCGGCGCGGCTGGTAGTGCCGGCATAGCCGGTAACCTGGCAGAACAGCTGGTACAGTGGCACCGCTGCATAGGCCGCGCCTATCATCAGGGCCGCCGCCAGCGCTGCCAGCCAGCCGGTGCGCCGCTTGGCGGCTTCAAGTCCGGGGGCAAAGCTCATTGCACGGCCTCGGCCGCTGGCGGGGCAGCCGCCTCGCGTGCCACTGTCGCATCTGCTTCCCGGCCTGCCATCATCTTCGCTTCAGACGCGCCGGGCATAGGCACCATGCGCACCACCGTTATTCCGAAGAAGAGCAGCACCAACGCCACCAGCAGCAGCCCGAGCGCCCGGTTGCGGGACTGGCGACGCGCCTCGAACGCAGTGCGCTCGGCAGTGCTCCAGCGGGCTGGGTCAATTGCGGTCATGCCAGCCACACATCGGCAACCAGCGCCCCGAACAGCGAAGCCAGATAAAAGAGGCTGAACTTGAACAGCCGCTTTTCCGCCGTCATCGCCGATGCTTCGCTGGCTTGCGAGCGCAGCACTTGCCACGCAAATACCAGAAACATCACGCCAGTGAAGATAGCGGTCGACCCATAGGCCCAGCCAGCAAGGCCGGTAATGCCCGGCAGCGGCAGCAGCGTGCACGCCACCAGAGCGAGCGAATAGAGGAATATCTGGCGCCGGGTTTCGGGCAGGCCATGGGTCACCGGCAGCATGGGCACGCCGGCCTTGGCGTAATCGGCCTCCATGAACAGCGCCAGCGCCCAGAAGTGCGGCGGCGTCCAGAGACAGATGATGCCGAAAAGCACCCATGCCATCATTGGCGTATCCCCGCTCACGGCCGCCCAGCCTACCAGCACCGGAAACGCGCCCGCAGCGCCGCCGATCACGATGTTCTGCGGGGTCCGCCGCTTCAGCCACATGGTATAAACGACGACATAAAACAGGATGGATACCGCCAACCACGCAGCGGCGACCCAGTTGAGCGCCAGACCCATCACCGTAACGCTGCCGACCGACATCAAGATGCCAAATGCCAATGCCTCACCGGATGCCAGCCGGCCTGCCGGTAGCGGCCGCGCGGCAGTGCGCTTCATCATCGCATCGATATCGGCTTCATACCATTGGTTGAGCGCACCAGCTGCGCCGGCCGCAACAGCGATGCAGAGCACCGCCACAAACGCGAGGAACGGGTGCAGTTCGCCCGGCGCCGCAACCATGGCGCAGGCGGCGGTGAACACCACCAGCGTCATCACACGCGGCTTCATGAGGGCAAGATAGTCCTGCCACTCGGCAAAGGCCGTTACCGGCGCCAGAGCCGGGTCAGAGGTCGAAAGTCGGTCCATATACTGTCCAGAGCAGCCGGCGCGTGGGATTCGCGCCGGCGGGTGCTCCGGCCCTACTTGATTACCGGCAGGGTTTCGAACTGGTGGAACGGCGGCGGCGAGGACAGGGTCCACTCCAGCGTGGTCGCGCCTTCGCCCCAATAATTGTCTGCCACCCGGCGGCGGCCGGCAAAGGAGACGATCAGGTTGAGGAAGAAGAACACCATGCCCAGCGCCATGATGGCGTAGCCGAACGAAGCGATGCGGTTGTAGTTGGCAAACATCTCCGGATAATCGGGGATGCGGCGCGGCATGCCGTCTGCGCCCAGGAAGTGCATCGGGAAGAACATCACGTTTACGCCGATGAAGAACACCCAGAAGTGCAGCTTGCCCAGCAGCTCGTTATACGGCCGGCCGGTCATCTTGCCGAACCAGTAATAGAAGCCGGCGAAGATGGCGAACACCGCACCCAGCGAAAGCACATAGTGGAAGTGCGCCACCACATAATAAGTGTCGTGGAAATAGGTATCCACCCCGCCATTGGCGAGAATGACGCCGGTCACACCGCCCACCGTGAACATGAAGATGAACCCGATCGCCCAGAGCATCGGCGTTTCAAAGCTCATCGAGCCGCCCCACATGGTCGCGATCCAGGAGAAGATCTTGATGCCGGTGGGCACCGCGATGATCATCGTGGCGGCTGTGAAATACATCTTGGTATTCACATCCAGCCCGGCGGTGAACATGTGGTGCGCCCACACGAGGAAGCCGATGAAGCCGATTGCGACCATTGCATAGGCCATGCCCAGATAGCCGAACACCGGCTTCTTGGAGAAGGTGCTGATGATCTGGCTGACCATGCCAAACCCCGGAAGGATAAGGATGTACACCTCCGGATGGCCGAAGAACCAGAACAGATGCTGGTAAAGCACCGGATCACCGCCACCATCGGCCGAGAAGAAGTGCGTGCCGAAATTGCGATCGGTGAGCAGCATGGTGATGGCGCCAGCCAGAACCGGCAGCGACAGCAGCAGCAGGAAGGCGGTGACCAGCACCGACCATACGAACAGCGGCATCTTGTGGAGCGTCATGCCCGGCGCACGCATGTTGAGGATGGTGGTAATGAAATTGATCGCGCCAAGGATCGAGCTTGCGCCGGCGATGTGCAGGCTGAGGATCGCCATATCGACCGCAGGGCCGGGATGGCCGGCGGTTGAAAGCGGCGGATACAGTGTCCAGCCAGTACCGGCGCCGTTGAATCCTGCCGGGCCCTCCACGAACATCGATCCAAGCAGCAGCGCGAACGAAGGCACCAGCAGCCAGAACGACACATTGTTCATGCGCGGAAAAGCCATGTCGGGCGCGCCTATCATGATCGGCACGAACCAGTTGCCGAACCCGCCGATCATCGCCGGCATTACGGTGAAGAACACCATGATGAGGCCATGGCCGGTGATGAACACGTTCCACAGATGGTAGGAGGCGTCGAGATTGCCTTCGGTGAACAAGGTCAGATACTGGATCCCGGGCGCTGCAAGCTCGAGGCGCATGATCCCCGAAATCGCCCCGCCAATGGTACCCGCGATCACCGCAAAGATCAGGTAAAGCGTCCCGATGTCCTTGTGATTGGTCGAGAACAGCCAGCGCTGGGCAAAGCTGAGCTTGTGATCGGCATGGTCATCATGCCCGGCCAGCCCGGCGGTTCCGGCGAGTGCGCTATCGGTTGCCATTGTCATCCCTTTCCTCAAGCCGCCGGGGCTGCAGGCGCCGCGGGAGCAGCCGCCGTGGCAGCCGGCGTCGAGGCAGGAGCCGCCTCTGCCACTGCCGGCGTAATGCCGTTTTCCTGCTGCTTGCCCGCCACCCAGCGATCAAATTCCGGCCGGCTCACCACTTCGATGGCAATCGGCATAAAGCCATGCTTGGTACCGCAGAGTTCCGAACATTGGCCAAAATACACGCCTGGCCGATCAACCTTGAACCATGTCTCGTTGATACGCCCGGGAACGGCATCCATTTTCACCCAGAAGCTGGGCACCGCGAAGCTGTGCATCACATCGGTGGAGGTGGTGAGCACCTTCACCGTGGCGCCGGCCGGCACCACCACGCGGTTGTCGGTATCCAGCAGATTGGGGCTGCCGCGGTCCGCCGCCTCGGCGCTGGTCAGCATGACAGCATCAAAGCTGAAACCACCCTGGTCCGGATATTCGTAGGTCCAATACCATTGGTTGCCGATCGCCTTGATGGTGAGATCGGCCTTGGGCGGATCATATTGATTGGCCAGCAGGCGGAAGCTGGGTACCGCGATGAAGGCCAGCAAAAGCACCGGGACTACTGTCCACACCACTTCAACTGTAGTGTTGTGGCTGGTCCGCGAAGCGACCGGGTTGGCTCCCGCGCGGTAGCGGAAGACCACCCAGAAGAGCAGCGCCAGCACCAGGGCCGCCACTGCTGCCATCATAGGGTTCATGATCGTGTTGGTCAGGTCATAAGCCTCGCGACCGAGGTCGGTAACCGGGGTCTGCAGGTTCCAGTTGCCGGTCGGCTGGCCATAGCCTGCCACTGGCGCCACGAATTCCGAACCCGATGGTGGCACCGCCGTGGTCGTCACCGTCTCCACCGGCGCCGCAACCGGCGCGTCGGACTGCGCCAGCAGGGGTGCCGGCACCAGTGCAATTGCGAGCGCCAGATAAAGGCGGGAAATGAGCCGCATCAGACCTATCCATAGAAAGCCGGGCAAGCCCGGCGGAGTCGGGCTCTCTATGGCCGCCCGGCGGCAAGGGAGCAAGCGGGTGATGTGTCGCGGATGCCGATTTCAGCCCTTGAGGTCGGCATAGATTGCTGCCTGCTTGGCGATCAGTGCGCTCACCGCCCTGGGCACATCCTCGCCGGGCAACATGGCGGCGTTCCACAATGCCACATAATCAAGCCCGGCTTCGATGGACTGGCCCCGGCCATGGTTGAGCACATGCTTGATCCCGGCGATCGCCAGGGGCGATTTGGAAGCGATTTCCGAAGCCATGGCCCGGCCGGCGGCAAGTGCCGCCTCATGGTCCGCCTCCACCCGGTTCAAAAAGCCCCATTGGCTGGCCTCGGCAGCCCCGAAACGCCGGCCGGTATAGGCCAGTTCGCGCACCAGCCCCTGCGGCAACAGATAGGGCAGGCGCTGCAGGGTGCCCACATCGGCCACGATCGCAATGTTGATTTCCTGGATGGTAAAGAAACAGGCTTCAGTCCCAATCCGCATGTCGCAGGCTGTCACCAGATCGACCCCACCGCCGATACAGCCCCCCTGCACCACCGCAATAACCGGCACCCGGCACCGGTCGATCACGCTGAAAGTCTCCTGCATGCCCTTCACGTGGCGCAGAAACGCTTCCCGCGTCCGCCCGGGGTCGCCGCCCTCCTGGGCTATGTTGCCCGCCGAGCCTAGATCGAGCCCGGCGGTGAAATGCTTGCCGGTCGAGGTTATCAGCACCGCCCGCACCGCCGGATCAGCATCAATAGCCGCAAACACCTCCACCATATCGGTCCAGAAGGCCTTGTTCATGGTGTTGAGTTCAGCCGGGCGGCAGAGCCGGACTTCGGCAACTGCGCCCTGGCGCCCATATTCAAGCGTCGAGAGTTTCACTTGACCGTCTCCTCGGCTACACCGCTTTCGATGACCCGCTTTACCATCAACAATCGCCCGGTCGAGTTCAAGCTCGATCCCGAAACACCGCTGCTTTGGGCGCTGCGCGATGCAGCCAATCTTACCGGCACCAAATATGGCTGCGGCATCGGGCTTTGCGGCGCCTGCACCGTGCATGTCGACGGCCAGCCGGTCCGGTCGTGCCAGGTCAGCATCGCCAGCCTCGAAGGCACCCTGGTTACCACCATCGAAGGCCTTTCGCCGGGCCGCGACCATGTGCTGCAACAGGCCTGGATTGCCGAACAGGTGCCCCAGTGCGGCTATTGCCAGTCGGGCATGCTCATGGCGGCGGCGGCACTTCTGAAGTCCAACCCGCGCCCGAGCGACGAAGATATCGACATCGCCATTACCAACCTGTGCCGTTGCGGCACCTATCCGCGCATCCGCCGCGCCATCCACCGTGCCGCCAGCGGCGATCTGCCGGCGCCGCTTCCCGGCCCGGGCGCCACGCCGTCCGAGACCACACGCACCGCGCCTTCGCTCAGGCCGGCCGCGAAAACCGGCTGAGGCCGGCGAGCACGGCCTCGGCTTCGGCCACCAGCCGCGCCACAATAATTCCGGCTTCAGGCAGATCGGTAATCGCCCCGCCGCCCTGTCCGGCCGCAAGGCACTGGGTTTCCGGATCAACCCCCTCCACCACGCCTGCAATCGGCCCCAGCAGATTGGCAGCCGCCGAGCGCATCACCGCCTGTGCAAAGGGCAGCGCGGGCTGGCCTTCGGCGGCGCGGGTGGTTGCGTTGCCGATGCATCGCAAGGTCTTGCCGGTGAAGGCCCGGCTTATCACCGTGTCGCTCTCGCTCATCGCCACCAGCGCCTGCTTATAGGCCGGCGCCGCATGCGCCTCGGCAGAGGCGATGAAGCGCGTGCCCAGCCACACCCCCTCGCAGCCGAGCGCCAGAGCCGCCACCAGCCCGCGCCCGTCGAAAAGCCCGCCCGCCGCCACCACCGGCACATACACCGCGTCCACCACCTGCGGCCATAGCGCCATCGAGGCCACCGTGCCGGTATGCCCGCCAGCTTCCGTGCCCTGGGCGATGATCACGTCACAACCAGCTTCGGCCGCCTTCACCGCATGGCGCACCGACCCGGCCATCGACATGACCACCAGCCCGGCATCCTTGAGCCGGGCAATGATCGGCAGCGGCACGCCCAGCCCGGCGATGAAGGCGCGGGCCCCGCCCTTGATGATCACCTCCACCGATGCGGTAAGCGATTCGGGCTGCGCTGTGAGCAGATCGACCCCGAACGGCCGGTCGGTAAGCGCCCGCACCTCGGCCATCTGCGCCTCGATCTGCCGGGGGCTCATTCCCGCCATGCCCAGCGAGCCAAAGCCGCCAGCCGCCGAAACCGCCGCACACAGCGGCGCATAGGAAACCCCACCCATGCCGGCGAGCAAAACCGGATGCGGCACCCCGAGCAATTCGCAGATCGTTGTGTGAAGCGGGCCGGTCACGGTCATGCAGTTCGTCCTTTTTGGGGAAACCCGCTCATTGGCCCACACGGCCGAGCGGATGGTGCGCGCCGGGGTTGGAGCGCCAGCCGCTCAGCCCGGGCGCAACCAGCGCCCAGCGCACGGCATTGAAAAAGGCAAATAGCGGCGGCCCGTCCATCAGCGCCTGCTCGACCAGCGCCAGTCGCAGCCCACGCTCGGCAGGCGGCGCCATCCGTGCGGCCGCCAGAAGCGCATCGGCTGCAAGGTTGCAGTGCGGGCCAGCGTCGCAGCGGAACCGGTCCAGAAGCGCTGCCGGATCGGCAACCCCAAGGCTGGCTTCATCCAGCGCCAGGTCGAATTCGCCGCGCGCCACCAGCCGCGCCCTGGTCGCGGCATCGGCCTCCCGCACCACCAGCTCCACGCCCAAGGCTCGCCAGCCTGCGGCCACCCGTTCGGCCACCAGCCGGTGTTCTCTTCCGGGCGAAAGCAGCAGCAGCAGCTTGAGCGGCGGTGGCTGGTCCGCCAGCGCCGGCGGCAGCGCGCTCGAAGCCGAACGCGCAAGCACCGCCTTAAGCGATGCCGCCCGCACCAGCGCCTGCGCCGCGGCCAGCGCCTCGGCTGGCTCAGAAGGTGCCGCTGCCAACGGCGCCGGGGCAGCAGGCGCCGCCGCTGGCCCGGCGAGCACGCCCGGCACAGCCGGCCCGTCCGGCACAGCCGGCATGTCGATGGCGGCAAGCTGTTCGGTGCTCAGGTCTTCGCTGGTCCGCAACATTGCGGGCAACAGCCCGGCTTCAGGCTGCACGGCCGCCAGGCCAAAGCTTCGAGCCAGCGCCTCACGGTCAATCCGCGCGGCCAGCATCCGGCGCAGCGCCGGGTCGGCCAGCGGTCCGCGGAGCGCATTGGCCCGCCAGCCATACAGCCCATAAACCGGGTCAAGCCGCAGCGTCTGCCGGCGGCTTTCAATCCGGGCATCCAGCAGGCCGGTCAGCCCCTCGCCAATCACGATATCGGCCTTGCCGGAGCGAAACCCGGCAATCCCGACTGACGGGTCGGCCACGGTGCGAATCGTCACTTCGGCCGGCAGCGCGTCTGCACTGGCCTCACGCGCACGGCGCGTCAGACGGATAGGCCCCGGCCCGCCCTCACCCGCTTTTGGCGGGGTATCGCCGGCGCTGGCTTCGGCGGCGGGTGCCAGCGCATAGCGGGCAAGCGTCGCCTCGCCGGCACGCCGCACTGCAAATCCCGGCTCGGCCAACCAGCCGAGCAACAAGGGCGAGGGAGAGGCAAGCCGGATTTCGACTACCCGGGCGATCGGAGCCTTTACCCCGAGCTGTGTGGCGCTGCGGCCTGCGGCTACCGGTGCTGCTCCTTCGATCCCGGCCAGCCGATAGGCCGGCATGGGCAAAGGCGGCCGGGCAGCGCGGCGGAAGCCGGCAACGACATCGGCCGCCACCAGCGGCTTGTCATCGCTCCAGCGCGCCGGCCTCAGCCGCAGGATCAGGCCGCTGCCATCATCGACAAAGCGCCAGCTCGATGCGAGGCCGGCCACCAGCTCGCCGTCCGAATCGCGCTCGATAAGAGTGGCCATGGTCAGCTGGTCGGCAAGGCGGCGGGCCAGCGGTGCTTCGCCTTGCGCAACCGGCTCTGCCACCACGGTCACCGCAAGCTGGCGCCCCTCCGGCCGGTCGGGCGAGCAGGCGGCGGCCACCAGGCCCAGGGCCAGCGATGCCAGCGGCCACAAGCGGCGGCGCTCGGTTCGGTTCTGCTGGGAAGGACGGCACATGATCAGGCGGTCTCGCAACTTGGGGCTGATAAAGCGAAGCTTGCTTGTCGCTGGCATAGCGCCGGTTTAAGCCTGTCGCCATGGCCAGTCGATCCGGGGCGGCAGCGCCCGACATCATAGCGCTCATCGGCAACACGCCGCTCCTGGTCCTCAAGGGGCCGAGCGCTGCCACCGGCTGCACCATATTGGGGAAGGCCGAATTCCTGAACCCCGGTGGCAGCGTGAAGGACCGCGCCGCGCTTGCCATCATCACCGATGCGGAAGCACGCGGGGCGCTGCAGCCGGGCGGCACCATTGTTGAAGGCACCGCCGGCAACACCGGGATCGGCCTCGCAATGGTGGCGGCCGCACGCGGCTACAAAACCATTATCGTGATGCCCGAAACCCAATCCCGCGAGAAACAGGATACGCTGCGCGCGCTGGGTGCCGAGCTGGTTCTGGTGCCGGCCGCGCCCTATGCCAACCCCGCGCATTATGTGCACAGCTCGCGCCGGCTGGCCGATGAAACGCCGGGAGCAGTCTGGGCCAACCAGTTCGACAATATCGCCAACCGCCGCGCCCATATCCAGACCACCGCCGCCGAAATCTGGCAACAGACCGATGGGCAGATCGATGGCTTCACCTGCGCGGTGGGCACCGGCGGTACCCTGGCCGGGGTGGCGATGGGGCTTCGCGAGCAAAAGCCGGACGTGCAGATCGCCCTCACCGACCCGGATGGGGCGGCTCTCTACAACTGGTTTGCGTGTGGCGAATTGCGCGGCGAAGGCTCAAGCGTTGCCGAAGGCATTGGCCAGAGCCGCATTACCGCCAATCTGGAAGGCCTGTCGGTGGATCACCAGTTCCGGATATCCGACCGCGAAGGGCTGGAATGGATGCGCCGCCTGAACGCCGAGGAGGGGCTGTGCCTCGGGCTTTCGTCCGGAATCAATGTGGCCGGCGCGGTGGCGCTGGCAAAGGCGATGGGGCCGGGCCATATGATCGTGACCATTTTGTGCGACAGCGGCCTGCGCTACCTTTCCACGATCTGGAACACGGAATGGCTGGCGGCGCGAGACCTCAGCTGAAGGTTTGGACCTGAAAACCCCCGCCGGCTCGACAGCAGACCGGCGCTTCACTATTGGCTGGCCCATGAAACTGCGCCCGCGACCGGCCGGTTCGGCCTTTGACCGTGCCCGCCTGGGGCTCACCGGGCTCGCAGCGGTTTTCCTTTTGGTTCTGCTGGTGGCCGTGCTTGGCCAACCGGCCTCCCCGCCCGGCAAGAATTCGGAGCCGCTGGCCAAGCTGGGTGTCGCGCCCGCCGGCCCTGATACAGGCATGGTCGCTCCCGCACCCGCGCCGACCCCATGACCAGGCGCTGCCATGGCCCCCCGACCGAAATTTGCGCGCCAAGGCCGGCAAACGCCCGGCCATGGTCATCATGGATGCAAAATCCTGTCAAAAGGGGGCCGTAGCCCACCGATTACCATTGAGGCCCATCTAATCCCATGGTAAGCCCATCCGGATAAGGAGTTTGCCGGGGCAGGCGCGCGTCTGTCCCATTGCTCCAAACAGGATGGGGTCTTTGTCGGGCGAGCATTTTCTTGGCTATGGGTTGAACGCGGTCGACAGCAAGAGCCGGCTGTCGATCCCGGCCGACTACCGCGATGCCATGGCAGCGCGCGGCAGCGAGAAGTCGCTGTACGTCGGCCCCGGCCAGGGCGGCGCCGATTGCCTGCTGGCCTATGATCGCCGCTACATCACCCGCCAGATGGAAGAGCATGAGGCGCGCTTCGGCAATTCGACCGACCGCGCCCGCTTCGATGATGCCGGCATGTTGTTCGGAGCGGCCGCGCAGGTGAAGCTCGATGAAGCCGGCCGCATCGTGCTCTCAGGCGCGCTGAAATCATTGGGTGGCATCGGCAGCCACGTCTGGTTCGTGGGCGGGCTGGACTGGTTCGAGCTCTGGAACCCATGGGCCTATCTGGCGCGCCCCACGCTCGATCCCCGGGTTGGCCGGCTGGTGCGCGCCGAAATGCAGGCGCGCGGGCTGGACCCTGATCAAGAACCCGCCGCCGAGACAGCCAGCGGAGCGCAATCATGAGCGCTGCCCCGCACATTCCGGTGCTGCTTGCCGAGACCATGGCGGCGCTGGCGCTGCAACCGGGCGATATCTATGTCGATGCCACGCTCGGTGCCGGCGGCTATCTTCGCGCTGCCCTCGCCCATGCGCCGCTGCATGCCTATGGCTTTGATCGTGATCCGGCCGCAATGGCGGCGACCATGGACCTTGCCGGCCGCAGCGATGTCACCCGCATCGAGCGGCCATTTGCAGAAATGGAGGCCGGGCTGGCCGAGCATGGCGTGACCAGCGTCGATGCAATCGCCTTTGATGTCGGCGTCTCCTCGATGCAGATCGACACCGCCGCCCGCGGCTTTTCCTTCCAGGCCGATGGCCCGCTCGACATGCGGATGAGCCAGTCCGGCCCCAGCGCTGCCGATTTTATCAACACCGCATCGGAAGCCGATATCGCCGATATCCTGTGGCGGCTCGGCGATGAGCCGGCAGCCCGGCGGATCGCGCGCGCCATTGTAAATGACCGGCCGCTGGCCACCACGGGCGAACTGGCCCGGCTGTGCCGCTCGGTTATCGGCGGTCGCGCGGTGCCCGGGCGCGATGCCGCCACCCGCAGCTTTCAGGCACTGCGCATCCATGTGAACGACGAGCTGGGCCAGCTAGGCGCCGGGCTGGCTGCGGCCGAGCGCCTGCTCCGCCCCGGCGGCCGGCTGGCCGTAGTCAGCTTCCATTCGGCCGAGGATCGGCTGGTCAAGACCTTCCTGCGGGACCGTTCGGGGGCAGCGCCGGCTGGCTCGCGCCACCGTCCGGTCGCGGCCCCGGTCGCCGCGCCAGCTTTCCAGCGGCCGCCGCGTGCGGTGCGCCCCGGGCCGGCTGAAATCGCAACCAACCCCAGAGCCCGCTCGGCAACGCTGCGATCGGCAGTGCGCGCAGCCGGCCATGCCGACCAACGGAGGGCATCATGAGCAGCTATGCCAGATCGGCCCTGATGGTCGCGCTTACGGTCGCGGTATGCACCGGCTGCTACAGCGCCACCTATTACGGCGTGGAACAACGCGGCGAAATCGAGAAGCTGCACCGGTCGCTGGCCCGCCACGACCGCGCCATCCGCAACCTTGAAGCCGAGGTCGGCACCCGCGCCCGGCTGCCGCTGCTGGAGCGCTGGAACGAAAAGGTGCTGCAGATGTCGGCGCCGGCAGTCGGCCAGTTCATGCGTTCCCCGGTGCAGCTGGTAAGCTTGGTTGCGCCCGCAGCGCCGGTCGAACCCATGGTCCAGCCGGCAATTGCGCCTGCCAAGCCGGCAACCGCGCCGGCGCCCACCGTGGTGCAAGTCCGCTTCGATGCAGCGCCGGCTGCCACCACGCCGGCGGCAGAGCCGGCAGCGCTGGTGCGCGTGGCCTGGCCCGATGCTGGCGGCCCGCGCCAGTCCAACCAGCCCTAAGCGCCATGGCAAGCCGCGCGCTCTCGCCCCCTATCCCGCCGCCGCCAGCGACACTTGCAGATGGCGAACGGGTGCGGCTGCCGGGCCAGCGCGAGGCGGCGCGGCGGCAGGCGCAGCAGCGGATGGTTCTGGTGCTGCTGCTGTTCCTGGCGGTGCCGGTCGTGCTTGCATCACGGCTGGTATATCTGGGCGTGGTCGAGGCATCCCCTCAGGCCGGCCGCAGCTTCACCGCCACTGCCCCGCCGCGCGCCGACATTGTGGACCGGAACGGCATCGAGCTGGCGCGCACCTATGAGGCCTATGC